>JAIROD010000504.1 GCA_031257725.1 Planctomycetaceae bacterium
TACCACCCCTGCCCCTCCGAAGGAGGGGAATAATTCCCCTCCTTCGGAGGGGCTAGGGGTGGTCATTCGGAGTAAACGACTGAATAGTTAAAAAAAAATATTTCACTGATATATTACGAAAAATGATTGTTATTTCAAAGTTTGCCAAGTTTGAAGCGGAAATAATTTATTTTTTTGAAGTGTTTCAATAAAATTGGGGTCAAGCAAAACGTCAAATTCACGCCGCCGCCAAATGTTACAATGGAAATTTCTGTCGTCCCGACTACAACAAAGTGATTCCATTGCGGCTTCTGCTCCGGTGAGACAACCAGGGTGAACATTGACTTCACACCGCATCGGAGAATCTCGGACAATCTCGAAAATCCGATTCCACGCATTCCAGCCCATTTTTCCACTGTCCAGAACGCCAAAATAACAATGATCCGGTTTCCTGTTTTTTGCACAAAATTTGAGAATCATTGTTTTAATATCGCCAACCGGCAACAATGTTCGAAACGGAAATAATCGTTTCCAACTGCCGTAACGTTCACAAGGAACACGAACTGACCAACAACGAGGTTTTGCGGCATTCGTCAAAAAATTCCCAATTGGTTGTATTGCGTGAATATGTTGATGGGAATCAAGATGATCTGTTTGGAGTTTGTAACATTTTTCAAATTCGTTCATCAATTGAAGTTGGGCTTCGAACTCAATTCGAACTTGTTCCAAAAATTCCGGTTGGGCAATATTGTTCCACAATGAAAGGAAATGATGCCGAAACAAACCGTTTGAATCAATCAGAAGCGGAACACGTTGTGATGCGGAAACCGGACGACCGCTTGTCAATGTGAAATGAAGACCAATACGGAGTTGCGGCGTTTTGTCACGAACCGCCCGGCAAGCGTTTTCGGCTTCAGGCATGTTGACCATCAAACTTGCCGACGAAACAGAACCAAACCGCGCCGCTTCAAGAATCGCCATGTTACGCGAAACAGAAAAACCAAGATCATCTGCCGTAATAATCAGCATCAGGTTCATAATGCGGCGTAACCGCAACAAAAAATCCGGTAAAAAATCAATACACCCTTCAATTATTTTGAGTTTTTGGGAGGATGTTGTTCCCGCAGCGTCCGGACATTTCCTATGTTTGTAACAATTTTGTATCCAACGGAGGAAACACGCCGGTTCAGGCAGGCACGGCATTCCGCCGCTTCTTCCTCCGTACAAATTTTATTGTCGTACAGTTCATATTTTTTTCGTACATTTACAGGCGAAAGATTCGGCATAACCACATTGGCTCCGGCACGCAATCCCATTTCACGACCCTGCGGATCAGCCGTGCCAAGTGCCGTTGTTGACGGAATCAACGCATAAGGAAACATTAACCGCAAAAGACCAATCAAACGAAGCGTCAATTGCAAGTTGCCGTTTTTGAAACGGTTAAATGGCGTTTCACGATGCGCAATAAACGGTCCAATTCCAATCATTGCCGGTTCAAGTTGTTGCAAAAACCGCAAGTCTTCAATTAAACATTCGGTTGTCTGAAAAGGCGAACCAACCATAAAACCGGAACCAACCTGATAGCCGATTTTTTTCAAATTTTTGAGACAATTTTTCCGATGTTCCAAACTCATTTCGGCAGGATGAAGTTTGGTATAATGTTCCATGTCGGCTGTTTCGTGGCGGAGAAGATAACGGTTTGCGCCCGCCCGAAAAAATGCTTCATAACTTTCATACGGCTTTTCACCGATAGAAAGAGTGATAGCGCAATCGGCGTATTTTTGACGAATTTCCGAAACAATTTCATAAATTCGTTCATCGGTATAAAACGGATCTTCACCGCCTTGCAAAACAAAGGTACGATATCCAAGTTTGTAACCGTTTTCACAACAAGATAGAATTTCATCTTGGGACAACCGGTAACGTTCTAAATTATGATTGCTACGCCGAATACCGCAGTAAAAGCAATCATTTTTACAATAATTAGTGAACTCAATCAATCCGCGAATATAAACATCCGTCCCATAATATTCTTTACGAACAATATCCGCATGTTGAAAAAGTTCACGGTCATACCGATTCGTTTCAATCAACAGTTTCAGATCCGCATCGGAAATATCGCGGTTCTCATGTAATTGTTCGATAATGGAAGTCATCATCGTTAACGGCAATGTTAGCGTCGGGGGGTAGTCCGCGCAGTTGAGCGTTTTTTAGTAACTGTCTATTTTAAACACGAAACACACTAAAAATTACATAAAATCCTTTTCGTGAAATTTCGTGTTAAAAAAATCAAAACAAAATAGACAGTTACAATTGTTGGTGTGTGCCGTTACCCGCCGCGTTGTGGCTGGTTGTTACGCATAAACTATATTATCCGTTTACTGTGATTTTCAATATTTGATAATGTAATTTATACCAATATTGATCGGACGAGTCTCATCGCTTCCAGTTAGTTTTGTGGCACCGCCATGATCGTGCGCAGGGATATTAACGGCATGTTTATGCGCGCTTAAATTATCACTCACTTTGACTTTAGCTTCATCCTGTCCATAAAGATAACCCTCGTGTTTATACAACCTGCGAACAAATTTTTGCTTTTCGGAAGGGACTTTTGCCAATTGGTCAGCCCACATAACCCTACCTAAATCAGACCCCTCCTTGATATCACCAGATACAAGCATTTCATGGCTTTGTGATTCCGTTATTGCTTTAATTGCTGCTGATGTTGTTATTACGTGGCTGTGACTTCTGAAGGCATCCTCTTGTATCTCGCCTATAGAACCAGGACGATTAGCTCTATTATTTTTCGAGTTTTGACCAAGTCCCCGCAACATCACACCACGAAGATCAGGAACATAAATTTTGCCGTCTTGCTGTAAAGTAGGCATTACTTTCACAAGATGTTTTCGTAAAGCCTCATACTGTTGATCATCCGAAATCACTTGTCCCTTGCAATACAACCAACCACGAGGCGGTTCGGGATCATTCCCAAAATACACAGCTATTGCGCCCACAGGCACGAGTGAACGGTTGTCATCCGCCCGCTGGGCTTGCAGAACACTCAGCTGCTCTTCTAAGATTTTCACTCTTGCTTCGAGAGTTTGATGCTTTGGTGTAACAGCTTCCAAAACCTCTTGCGCAAACGATACGGTGGCAACGCCAAACATTGCGATTGCCAATAATGTAACAAAACATTTCTTCATTTCTATTCTCCTAAAAAAGAGTAAAGGTTATGGTACAACTCACAAAACAGGGAGTTGTACACTAAAAAAGTGTAAAGGTTATGGTGCAATCCACAAAATAGGGAGTTGCACACTGATACTCTTATCTTGAATCGGTTTGTAATTGCCGTTTTCATCTTTTCGATACAAAACGTCTGGGTTATTTGTAAAAAGATAAAACCGCCAAGTTCCATACAGCCCATAAAATTCGTTGGAATTTTTTTCGATTCCTTCCAAAATTTCCTCTTTTATTTCCTTTTCCAGTAGAAATTTGGAAGTGTTCACAATTTGGTCGGGGCGTCCCAAAAAACGATTATCAATTAATTGCATTGGAAAACCGTTGTTTTTTGTGCTGTTATATCCGGTTACTTTGAGCAGAAACATCACGTTATACAAGTTTGTTGAATTTTCTTCGGAAGTCAACACGATATAATTTTTTTTAACATTATTCCAAACGAGTCCTTCCTCTCCCTTACTGGACAGTAACATCTCCGTGGTATCTTTGGGAATAGAAAAATCAATGCGGGCAACCGGTAATGATGTTTGCGAACGAGTAATTCTCTCTTGATACCATTCGACAAACTCAGGGTCGTCGCTGAAATCTGTAAGTTGCGGATCGGGATAAAATTTGAAGCACGATGGTGCAACTGAAAAGTGGCGTACTGTGAACTCGACCTTATTTGAACGGTTACGAATCCCTTCATCAATGTTTTTTGATTGTTTCTCAATAAACTTAACAAAATTTCGTAAATCTTGGATATTCCGTTGTTCAAACTTTTCCAACAAATCATTAAACAGTTCCATTGCAGTTTGCGGAGTTGTTGCATTAAATAGATTGAGCCATCGCAGTAGGCCACAGTAATTCCGGCAAATTTCGGCAACAAGTTCTTCCCGTTTCAAATCTTGTTTTCCAAAATTGGTAATACTTGCGGTTACTGCACCAGACAGGGTGATTGGTTTCAGTGGTTCGGCAGTTGATTGCCCCGATAAAACATAACGCCGGTAAGCGTTTCGTAATAAATACTCCGCTTTTTTTAACATTATTTGCTTTGCTTCATAGTTAATTAATACGGATTTATTACTGTTTTCAGTTTCCTTAACATGAATATTTGCTTTTTCCAGTTCTTTTTTTGCCGTATCAACATCTAATTTACCTGCTTCAAGGTTCGCTTCAGCGGCAAGAAAATCATTGTGAGCCGCAAAACTGAGTAATTCCGCAATTTCTAATTTTTTTTCTGCATTTTCCATAGCCATTACCGCTTTGGCAAGTACGCCATCTAAATTTTGTAATTGTTTTTTTAATTCCTCGATGATTTTCGGTATTTCACCAGCAACTTCATCCAATTTATCTGGAGTATCTGCCTTGTTTACCGCTGTTTCGAGATTTTGACGTTGCATTTCAATTTCATTGAGAATCGGCTGTACCGTCTCGGAATAAGCCTCTTTAACACAAGCATTGTAACGCGCGGTTTGAGAATCTTCCACGACGATATTTATTTTTCCGTTATCCTCAACATTGATATAAAATTTTGTACTGTAATTAACCTTATCCCAAAATTCTTTACTCGCATTCAAATCCGTTCTCAAAAGGTTTTGCAATTCCTTAATCTTGTTTGAATATTCGTTTTGAAAGATATCAGGCTCTTCCTGTTGTTGTTCTGTAAATTCCAGTTGTACAAATATATCTTTTAAATTGTCAATAAACGCTTTATTTAGGTCATCCTGATTTGTGGTTGTGTTGTGCAGGATTTCGAAAACTTTGGGATTGTCTAAATCAAAAGCAAACACACCGCCAGATTGCAATACGGCTACAATTGCTTCGTTGAGACCGTCATGTTTGATTTTCATACCGGAAAATGTAGATGGAGTTGGCACGTCCTTCGCCGGCCAAAAAGATATAGCTCGATTGATATCATTCTGAATATGCATCCAAACCTTATTTGAACGTTCATTTACATAGTCGTTTTTAAGTTTCTTCGCAAGATTTTTATCATTGTTAATTGCCTTTGATAATTGGACGCTTTGCCTGACAACCTCTTTAGCAATACTTTTAAGGTTTTCTTTCCACTTAGCATTTTCTTCTTCCTTCTGAGTCTGAGGCGTTTTCGACGCAACTACAGCAGGCGTATTGGGTTTGATGGTCTCTTTATCACTATTTATCGCAACACTTTCGTTCTCCTTTTCATTCGGAACATTGGGGACTTGGTATGTTTGCGTCGCAATAACCGTGTCGTGAGACTTGTGAAGTGGACTGCTGTGTTCCGCAGCTTGATTTTGTTGTGATTCTCTTGGGCGAGATTCTTTACGCGGTACATCTGTAGCTTGATTTTGTTGTGATTCTTTTTGGCGAGATTCTTTACGCGGTACATCTGTTGCTTGTTTTTGTTGTGATTCTTTTTGGCGAGATTCTTTACGCGGTACATTTGCTGCTTGTTTTTGTTGTGATTCAATTCGGCGGTATTCTTTACGCAGTGCATCTGCATAATCCTGACAGTTGTGTGTAATTGTGTTGTAAGCCGGTGCGAAAACAGAAAAATCGCTATCCTTCCATTGACCGCTTTTTTCAAGATATTCAGCGGCTTGTTTCATTATTTCGCCATTGTATTTTACGGCATTATCATTACTGATGCATGGTTCTCTGTCTGCCGGAATATCGGGTTTATTGTTTTCGATTCCCCCGCGGTTATAACCCGTATTCCATGTTCCGTCATCGAGAATAAATACTTCATGATATCTTTGTATATTGGCATCTTGTTCACATTTATTTGAAGGACTAGTCCTGATGAGAATTTTACTGGCCGAAATATTATTAAGAGGAAGAGGAACTTTGTAAAAAGCACCGGTCATACTCTCTTTCTGTGTTTCTCCAGCAGTTTTTTGAGATGTTTCTGTAACATCAGAAAATTTTACCGGTTTATATTCCGCAGTATAGGATTGATGTTGCAGTAGGCTGGAACGTTTTTTAAAGTCGTTTTTTTCTTTTTCCTCGCTCTCATCAATTTGCTGCAATTCTCGATCTTTAGATGTTTTGTATCTTTCGAGTATTTTCTGTCTTTGTTCGTTAAATTTGTTTGTAATTTTTTTAAGTCCATTCAATTCTTCCGTTTTTTTGTAGTCACCATAAATCGAATGTATTTTTGCCCCTGCTTCACTTACCGCAACCAATCCCTGCTTCAAAACATCCTCTTTCGATATTCCGCCAAGCGAATACTCCTGATGAATGTTCAAAGAATTTATTACCAGATCACTACAGACAGTGATTAGAGAACCTGCGCCTGGGAAACAAATATTTGCAATCGCTCCGACAATATAGATACTAGTTTTGCAGATGTTGATAATATTATTGAAACGGGCTGCCTTTTCTTCCGCTTTTTTGATTTCTTTTCTCCAAATCCAGGCTTTGTCTGTCAAAAGCTCTTGAAGGTTATTTAATTCCCTTTCGGCCTCCTCAATTTTGTGTCTCATTGCCTCCATTCCTTTTTTGATTCCATCAACAGTGCTATCTCTCAATACTTTCTCTGTTTCAGCAAGTTTACGTTCTAATTCAGCACTATCTTGACGATTTTCCGCTGCAGCTTTTTTGTATTCTGTTGCTGCCAACCGAAATTCTGCTGCGTATTTGTTATTTTGGGCAATCCGTACTCCAATTTCTGCTTGTTGTTTTGCTAATTCGGCGGCAAGTAATGCCCAACGGGCTGCCTGCGTTTCTAATTTCAACTCGAAAGTATCCAGGCGGGTCGTTTCATATTCCCCTGCGGTTGTTACACTTTTATCACATTCATCAAGATATTTTGTTAAATTCTTTATTGCATCATTAAGTTGCTCTTTATACTCGTGATACCTCTGCACTGGCATAGCAATCGGCGAACATTCCGCGAATTCAGGATACGCCGCCTCAAGTTGCCGGAATTGCAATTTAGAATCGTAAAACCGGCTTTTTCCTTCCATAAGTTTTTCTAGTTCATCTTTCGCTTTATAGAAATTAACAATATTTTCACTCATCTGAGTATAATCGTTATAGTCCTGTTTTAGTCGTGTGATTTCCTGTTTTTGGGCTTGTTTCTCAAAATCCGGCACTCCATCGAATATCCAACTTTGTGTTCGTTCCTTATGGAGTTTTTCGAATTTTTTTGCATCGATTTTTTGACATTGAAATTCCGTCATGTTCAAGAATCCCAGTGTCGTATCCGCAACAAGCCGGTTAAAGGAACCTTCAGCCGGATATTGATTCCACACCGGCGCAACACGGATATTGTCTTTTTGCGAAATTGGACTATCGAAAGTCCAAGGCAGTTTTAAATTACTTTCCCATACATTTTGAATACGTGTTTTATTATCATTTAATATATGTTTTCCGCCAAGTCCTTGATAGGAAGCGAATAAAATATATCGTAACCAAATTGCCGCATCGGGTAAAAATTCTCCGTTCTCCTCTGGTGTTGCAGCCTGTATCAGAGATTTCCAATTATTCGAAAATTCAGAGCCGTCTTTATTAAATACAATTTGACCTTCGGCCAATTTACTGTAGATCCACTCCAACAACTTTTCAAGATTATTTTCATCAGCAATCCATTTTCGAAACGTAAAATATAGATTCAATTTCGAGAGTCGCTGTTTGAATGTTTCAGTTTCCGCTTTGTTGTCATGCCACCGATATAAGGGACAATTATTACTATCTATCATTGCGGTTAACCAAGCCGAGACACCTTCGGTTTGATGGCGGTTTGCGTTTTGATAATTGACGACAGCCCAAATCGTAACATAATCTCCGCACTTGTCGATTTCGTCAGAAGGTTCTCCAATCAAGGCAACAGCGTCCGGCGTGTTCGGGGATAATTTTTGAGAAAGAAATTCACCGGCACACGACGGTTTGATTTGCTTTAAAAGAGTCAACAAATTATAAAGAACTGAATTGGGTTTTGTTTCTAAATATTCGGTTGTATGTGGATCGTTTTGTTTTAGCCGTGTAGTCAAGATTGCCCAAGCGTGGAAAAAGGCGGCAGTACGTTGTGATTGCATACGATCAAGAACACGGTAAACATGTTCTTCACCATAAATCGCGCGCTCGTTCTCTAAATCAACAATATCTTTATTAATCTTTTCCAAAGCCGTAACGCAATCGGCAAAATCCTTAACGGGATATGTTTCAGAAAATGTCAACGATAATTTCGTGTAACATTCTAGAATATTTTTCTGAGTTTCCATCACTGACGGACGTTCTGCAAAAACAGAGGAACATACAAAAACAATGAATAAAATCGAAACGAAGTAACGGATGGAAGACATGATAATTGGGGTTATTTTTTATAAGTGTTTTGTTGCAAAACAATATGGAGAATACAAAAAATTGCGTTTCGTCCATTTGCAAGAAAGAAAAAAATCAGACGCTAATTTAAATTTTCCTCATTTTTTGGAAAGTGCGGATAATTATAATGAACCCAAAAAACAAGACAATGGGGGGGAGCATTAGGGTTCTGGATTGCCAGCACCAGAGTGGAAAAGTGGAATGACACCGCGGTCGCCAAACGATGTAAACATCGGGGAATGAGCTGGAATGAAAAAGGTGTTCTCGCCGTCGCAAGATATGCAAGCAAGAAAAAAAGAAAAACTCCCCAATCTGCCCAAATTAACAAATCAAAACACACCAGCCTCTGAACGCTAGGAAATTTCTACAAGAAGGATACCATCACTGCCTTTTTTCGCCTATACCAATTGCTCTAAATGAACGACCTACCTCTAAAATGCAAGATGCAGGGCTGGACAATCACCACAAAAAAACTGTCTATTTTATCTAACTTAACAACAACCCTCTGAACGCTAGGCAAAAAACAATCACGGCATAATTACCTTATTATTCTAATCCGATTCCAGCGCAGGGTAACCCCCGCCATCAACTTGGGGATGTAAAAGCCGTTGGTTGGACGAACCGCGAAAGGCAATTGCCGTTGTTCTTTTTTCACGTTCAAAGGGACCGTCAATCAGAATATCAGTGAGTTTCAATAATTCCCGCCAATCCTGATTGTCCGAATCGGCAAGTATTTCCTCATAATAAAAACCGGTGTAAACAACAATCGATAAATTTCTGTTTCGGCAATATGCGGCAAGTTCCGCCAACGCCTTCGCTTGAAGAAACGGTTCCCCGCCGCTAAACGTTACGCCATCCAGCAACGGATTGGAATCAATCATCGCCAGAATTTCATCAATCGTAACTTCCATTCCGCCTTGCAAATCATGCGTTTGCGGATTATGACACTCAGGACAACCGCGTTGGCAACCTTGCACAAAAATAACAAACCGAATCCCCGGTCCATCCACTACCGACTCTTTCGCAAAACCGGAAACTCGTATTTTGGTAGGATTCTCAGTTGGTCTGCCGTGTATCATTTTTCTTTTTTTGTTTCAAAAAATATTTGTAATATTTCAATGGAATTTTTGTTTGGTCGTTAACGGCGGAGTTCACCACGTGATGGTGTCAAGACCGGGTAAACCACATCACTGTCTATTTTAAACACGAAAAACACGAAAAACACGAAAAAAAAGTAATATATCAGTGGAATTTTTCGGAGATTGAAGTTTATTTTTTACCACTTATTTTTTACCACCCCTAGCCCCTCCGAAGGAGGGGAATGATTCCCCTCCTTCGGAGGGGCTAGGGGTGGTCATTCGGAGGAAACGACTGAATAGTTAAAAAAAATATTTCACTGATATATTACAAAAAAAATTACCCCAAAAACCTTTTCGTGTATTTCGTAACCGTCTAT
>JAIROD010000513.1 GCA_031257725.1 Planctomycetaceae bacterium
CAGAGCAGTTTTTTACATCCCAGCGGGATGTTTCCAACCTAGCCGTTGGTTTTGCGTTGTAACGATAGGGAATCAATGTTTTTATCTGAATAACGCCATACCAACGGAACAAAATGGTAAAAATTATAATAATCCTGTTATTTTTCCGTGTGTACGGTGAGAACACCGCACACACGGCTACATTGGAAATGTCCTGGCAGGACTAATAAAAATTAAAATAGACGGTTACTTTTGTAGGTCAATTTGTATAACAAAACGAATTGAGAAAATGATGCTATCGCCCTTTCAGGGCTTTCGTTTTAGAGGACTCAGAACGTAGGGCGTTGCCCTACGCTAATGCGGATTGCCCTTTCAGGGCGATAAAAATATTCCACTGAATAATTACCAATTTTTTATTTTTTGCGAATAGTTATTATGTTTTCCTATCCTTCATTGCTTTGGTTTTTTCCGATTCTTGGGCTGGTAGTGTTGCTTCATTTGATTAACATGTTTAGGCATCGGCGTGTTGAATGGGCGGCGTTGGAATTTCTTTTGGCGGGTTATCGGAAAAGCCGTATGCGTATTCTTTTGCAACAGATTCTTCTGATGGTATTGCGAACATTGGCGGTTGGGGTGGTCATTCTCATGTTTGCCGGATTGAAAATTGAAGGGATGTTTGCCGATTGGTTCGGCGGCAAGCCCACCCATCACCTCATCCTGCTCGACGATTCTTTTTCCATGAATGATCGCAACTCCGCAGCGGATGGCGCAACGCTTTTTGACGAGAGCATTGCGGTGATTCGGCGAATTGTTGATACTGCGTCACGGCGAAAATCCGATGACCGATTGACTTTGGTTCGTCTTTCCCGTGCGGCAACCGTTGAAAAAGGCGGAGAACCGGACCTTGCCGAATTGTTATTACATTCCGAAGAACTTCAGATCATTCAACGTTCTCTTGAAACATTTCATCCCTCACAATTGTCCGATAAACCGGAACAATTATTGTCTGCCGCCGTTGCGTTGATTCGTCAATCCAACACACGATTGAAACCGATTGTTTATTTTTTGTCCGATTTTCGTCGGCAAGATTGGGAAAATCCGGCATTGATTCTTAAAAAACTTGAAGAAATCCGTCAACAAGGCGGTATGGTACGGATGATTCGGATTACCGATAAAGAACGTGCTAATTTGAGTATTGATCAGTTAGAACTTGTTGACGGAATCCACGCCGCTGATGTTGATCTTCTTCTCGATGCAAAAATCACCAACCATAGTCAGGATGATGCGGAAAATGTTCCTCTTGTACTGTTGGTGGATGGTCAGCCGCAGTCGAGTATAACTGTTCCTAAAATTAAAGCCGGAGAGCAAACTGCGCCGCCAATTCGATTTCCGGTTCGTTTGAATGGTTCGGAACAACATCGGATTGAGCTCCAACTTCAACCGGATACTATTCCCGATGATAACAAGCGATTTCTTATTTTGAATGTTCCGGAGGCGTTGGAAGTTTTGCTGATCAGTTCGGAAAAACGAGTTCCGGTGTTGGAGTCGTCAACGCAATATGTTCGTGTTGCGCTTTCACCGGGCGGAACAAAATCGGGAATCCGAACCCGCATTGAACCGCCCTCATTTCTGGCAACCGCTCCCCTAAACTCGTTTAACGCCATTTTTCTGCTGGATATTCCGTTACTGGAACCGGCGGCGGTGAAAGCGTTGGAGGAATATGTTGCTGCCGGCGGCGGTGCGGCGTTTTTTTCCGGTACGGAAAATAATTTCGATTTTATCCGCAATGAATTGTACAAAAACGGAACCGGTTTATTTCCGGTTGCGCCAATTGCTGAAACCGTGTTGGAACCGGATTTTCTCAGTAAAACGCCGGATATAACCGTTACCGCACATCCGGTATTCCGGTTGTTTGGCGAAGGTGAAAGCCCGTTGCTCGGAAGTGTTAAAATTGAACGCTATCTCGCTGCTGAATTACCAAAACAAAATGAGTTACCAAAACAAAATGAATTGCCTGAACAAAATAAATTATCTGAACAAAATGAATTATCAAAACAGAATGACGATGAAGCAACACTGAAAAAAAACGGAAATATTGTGCAAACTCCTCCCCATATTTTAGCGACGCTTCGTAACGGTTCACCGTTAGTTCTGGAAAAAGAATTTGGCAAGGGCAAAACAATGACGTTTTTGACAACAGCGGCTCCGATTTGGAATAATTGGGGGCGCGGCAATCCGGGATTTGTTGTGGTGATGCTGGAACTTGCCGCGTGGCTTTCAAAACGTCCACACGATGCTGCGCCGATTTTTGTGGGTGAACCGCTTCATATCAATTTTGATCCGACTCTTTTTGAACGAAAAATTCGAATTCAAACTCCAACATCTTCCGATGAAAACAAGGAAACTAATTTGTTGCCGGAAGCGGTATTGCGAAATGAGGCGAATGCCTTAACGACATTTTCCCAAACAGATCAATCCGGTTTTTATGAAGCGGTATTGAAGGAGCTTTCCGGCGATGAGGTTCGGCGGGTGTTTGCGGTCAATGTCAATGCGAAAGAAGGTGAAACATTATTGGCGGATGTTTCGGAAATTTCCAATCTTTTACGTTCTGTTAATCAATCACTGGAAAGTGCTGCCGGTTTTTCGGCGATAACCGATTTTTCCGGTGAACAATCATTGAGTGATCTATTACTTTATGCTGTTTTTGTCATGCTCATGGCTGAAACATTCCTTGCCGGTCGGATTCTCCCGCCAATAAAACAAAAGTAGAAAACTATTCCGTCGCGGTGAATGTTCATTTTTCGTAATATATCAGTGGAATTTTTCGGAGATTGAAGTTTATTTTTTACCACCCCTAGCCCCACCGAAGGAGGGGAATTATAACCCTCCTTCTGATGGGCTAGGGGTGGTCATTCGGAGGAAACGGCTGACAAGTTAAAAAAAATATTCCACTGATATATTACAAATAAAGTAATATATCAGCGGAATTTTTGTAATTGTTCACGGGTAACTATTCATTTGCTTGTAATAACGTTTGCGTATTTTTTAGGGGTTTTCGTTATTATTTCGCCCCAACGGGGCAACCGGCCATAGCGTAGGGCAACGCCCTACGTAACGAAT
>JAIROD010000830.1 GCA_031257725.1 Planctomycetaceae bacterium
ATTAATTCACGGTTAATTTGACGGTTACCGAGCCGTTGTTGTCGGAAAGTTCTGACGGAAAATCATTGATCCGAAAAAATAATTCACCGGAAACTTCAGGTGTCCACACTTCACCGTAACCGAAATTTTTCGGCATGGAAAATCCGATACCCGTTGTTTCCTTTTTTGGTGCGAAATTTTCGGTTTTGTCAGGAATTAGTGTTGCTAAAAGAGTTCCGATGGGAATACTATGATAATAACGTAGTGTAATACCATTGGGTTCCGAATACCAGATTTTCGGTTTTTCGGCGAGTTGAAATCGTCCTGAAGCAGTGAAACGATAAGTTTTTCCCTGTTCCAGACGTATTCCGGAACTTTGCCAACCTTTGTCCGTTTGAATTTGACATTGGATTTCTTTTGCTGAAATTGCCGAAAATGGTTGGATGTTTTTATCATAATCAATTCTTGTCCGTTCAAAATCGTAACCATAATCAAGATTGGTAATGAAATCAAGCCAATCATTATCAAGATGATCCATGATTTCCTGTTTATTCCATTCCGGCGATTCATTCTGAATTTTTTTGATCAATAATTCCGTAAAATGTTTGGCAATACTGTCCGGTTTACCGTACAGTTTCCATGCGGTCTGACGAAAAGCGGTTTGATAACGCGGGTGATTCTCACAAAACGCGGCAAACGCCCAACTCCAACCATAAGCAGTATTTTCATCATAGTCTTCCGATTCAAGTTCGAAAACGTTTTGAATTGTTCGGAACCGATTCTTTGTAAAATCGTTACGAACAATTTCAATACGTCCCCAACCGGATAATTCGTTACGTGATTTTGGAAAACGGGCGGCGGTTAAACGTTTGTTTTCCCACAGGTGAGTGGCGAGTAATTCGGCGGTTCCTTCACGGTACCAAGGCGGTCCCCAAACACCGAACGCGTAACCCATAAACGTATGAACTCCTTCGTGAAGTAAAAGATGCCGCCGATAATATTCACTGTCCGGATTCCGTACCCAAATCCGGCAACGCAACGCGTAACCATGACGCAATTCAGGAACCTGATGCACCGCACCACCCTGTTGGAACTTTTCGAAATCGTCAATCAGAAAACCTTCAACTTTAAACGTTTCATAATGCCGGTGATTCAGTTCAAAGTAATGACAAAGTAAGGGAATGAGTTGGTCAAAAAGTGTTGGTAAATTATCAACTTGTTCGGAGGCGGGAAGGTCGGTATAAAGAGTCAGGTGTTTACTTTCAAGCCGGCGAATTCCATTTTGTTTCAGTAAAGATTCGTCAACCGGTCTTTCCGGCATCCAATTTTTACGGAATTCTCCTCCAAAACGTTCCGCACTGCCCGGAGAAATTTCCTCTGCAAAAAAATTTGTTTCAGGAAAAATTCCCAAATATAAAAATGTAATAAGAAAAAGGAATTGATATTGTAACATTATATGTTCCCGCATTTTAAAAATCGGTTTTCCCTTTTATTGTTCCAGAAGCCGTGATTTTTTTCGCAACCTTCCGGTTGCGGCTCTGAAAGCGGTTCTGAAGAATGTTACACATACTTACTATTTCACTATTCACTATAAACTGTTCCTGTTCGGCATAGGAGTTTGAAACGTTCTTTGAGTTCTTCAATTACTTTCTGATCTTTGGATGCCAATAACGGATTGGCGTCGGATAAATTATAACGTACAAGAACAATTTGCGCTTTGAGATTGGTCTGATCCTCGACCGTTCCTTCCGTTTTGAGTTTGACCAGCGCACCGTCTTCTTTAACAATCGAAGCCGTAATCGTCAATGTCTGACCGGGCTGAACAAAACGAGCATATTTAACGTTACCAACCTCTTTAAGAACAACAATACTATGGGTAAAATTTTCAGAAACGCGAATCAGCCATGCAGAGGCTTGAGTTAAGGCTTCCAACATCAACACTCCGGGCATCACCGGAAAGTTCGGAAAATGATCCTTCAAATACTCTTCCGATAATGAAAGCGATTTGGTGGCAACAATTCGTTTTCCCAACTCCAAAGATTCGATTCGATCAATCAAAGAAAAATACATGATCACTAACGATTTAAGGTTAAATTCGCAACTATAAAAGAAGCGTTTTGGGGTTTAATATTATTTTTCAAGAATCATTGCAAATGATCGTCCCATTCGGGTCTGATTCAATTTAAGAGCGAAAGGCGAGGAAAAAGTTGACGGTTTGCCGTAAACAACATTGATTGGACAATCCGGCGCCGTTTTTTCGTGATTACGAGTTGGCGGAATCTGACCGTCGCGTAAGGAAAGAACGGCGGAAACCAATTCAACGGCTCCGGTTCCGCTGCCAAGATCACCGAAGTTGCCTTTATTGGAAGTTACCGGAATATTCCCCAAAACATTTTGGATTGCTTCCGCTTCAATCCGGTCATCGTATTCCGCTCCGGTGCCGTCCGCATTGATAAATCCAATATCATTCGGTGTTAAACCGGCAGATTGCAGGGCAAGCCGGATACTGCGGCGAATAGCCAAACCGGTTGGACGTGTTTTGTGAAGGTTGGGTTCGTTGACTTCGGCAAACCCGCGAATAGTTGCATAAATTTTTGCGCCGCGTGCTTTGGCAAAATCACGTCTTTCGAGAACAAACGCTCCCGAACCTTCCCCCAAAACACTGCCGCAACGATCAATATCGAATGGACGCGGGACACGGCTGGGATCACTTTGACGCGGTGCGGTGAAATAGGATTTGATACGGGTTTGAAAATCCTGATTGACACGGTTGCCGCATCCTCCGGCAATCATCACATCAGCGGCTCCGCGTTCAATGGTTCGGACTGCTTCGATTATTGCCGCAAGACTTGAACCTCGACATAAAGTTACGGAGTTACTTGGTCCCCGTGCGTCATGACCGATGGAGATTTGACATGCGGGCATATTGGGCAAAAATTTGAGCATCCAGAGCGGAAACACTTCATTCATTGCGTCGATTCCCCAACGCTCAAAATGATATTGTCCATTCTGAATACCGGTTCGATAAGCATCAAGCAACATGTCCACTTCAGCACCAATCAAATCAGAACCAAAAACAACCCCAAACCGATCAGGATCAACAGTTCGGGCATCGCCTTCGGTAACAAGTCCGGCATCCGCCGACGCATGGCAAGCAGAAACAAACGCCAACTGAATATCACGGCTCATCACCTTAATATTTTTACGAGGTTTCACAAAATCTTTAGCGTGAAAATCCGGTACTTCACTTCCCATTGGTCGAAGTGAATTGTCGGAGGTGGCGATATTCAAAAATCCAATGCCGCTACGACATTCAAGAAGAGCATTATGAAATGATTCCTTGTCGATCCCGACTGGTGAAAGGACTCCAAGACCTGTGAGAACAACTTCTTGAGTGATCATGCCGTTTGGAAAAAAGAACTGGAAAGGGCAAAATAATCTGATAGTGAAAAAACAACTCCAACTATATTACCTGAAAACAGGTTTTACAACAAGACCCAGAGAACACTTTGTTCATTTGCAATCGAGGCAATGGAATTTTTGGTAACTATACCGTCAACGGCATGATATTAGACCTTATCCGCGCGCCCGAATTGAGCAACCACCGCTAATCGCTGCTGAATAATTACCAAAAGGTACACAATTAGAGTTTGAAATTGAACGTTTCATTGACGAATAGCCACGCACGTTTGGCCAGTGTTTGCGGTTCCACATGAACTTTGGCAACACCGGTCATGCCAACCTTAATCGATAAATCGGGATTGTCCAATAACATTCGAACCCGATAGGAGGCACTGTTGGGTTTTTCCGCTCCGTCACGTTGAGTGGTCGTCGGAACCTCACCGCCGGCTCTGGTCGCCAGTTGAACATCCAACGACGCAACCGCCTGCTTCTCAATTTCATGAATCTCCCCTTCAAAAGTTTTGTCGGGAAATTCATGTAATTTTAACTTAACACATTGACCTTGTTTCAAAAAACCGGTTTTCGATTGGTTGACCACCAGAACCGCTTCCAAATATTTGGGATCGCCGATACTGCAAAAAATGGTTCCCGGTTCAAAAGTTGCTTCGAGATTCGTCGGCTCCAACGGCGAACCCCACCAAGTCGGCAATTGGTCGTCCTGCGGAGCCTGATACGGTTTCCACGGCGGTGAAACCACAATTCCGTCACGCGGCGCGCGAAGCGTCAGATAGTTGAAATCACGCAACAGATTTTGATGAATTTCCTGCGCGGCAATTAGTGATTTCCGAACCGGAGCAATTTGTAACGCCGCCTCACTTCGGTGAATCCGAAGAAGTTCCAACTTTTCAATCTCCCGTTCCAACTCTTTACATTTTCCTTCGGATTCGACAAGCTCAAAGAGTAGATTCCGATTTTCCAGCAGTCCCAACACCTCGCCTTCCCGCACAAACTGACCCGGAACAACATCAATCCGTTTAAGTTGGCAACCGCCTTTGATGTCGGGAATATAAACCTGCCGTGAGTTGGAAGCCCGAAGTTCCATGATGGACGGCGCAATCACCGTGTAAGGCAACGGACAAAAAAGCAGAAAACCAAGTATCCCGCTTAACAGTAACAACGAAAGATAAAACCGTACTTTTTTCACTTTGTAAATCCTTCCGGGAACCCAAAAAAATTTGACCACCTTATACAACGGCATCACAAATAAACTAAACAACGACATTGCCGCAATCATTTGCCCAATAATTTGGAGACCGTAAGGTTGAAACACTTTGTAGATGAAAAACAGAATGGAAGCCATCACAACCCATCGGTAACAAAATGCCGCGACCGAATAAAAAGCAAACAGAATCTGATTTTTCTGCGGCAAAAACGGGTCATCCTGTTGCTCCATACCAAGAAACCATTGTGAACATTTCCGAGTCAGAATTTTTGTTGCTTTCTGCCGCAGATTGGGAATTTCAAGCCAGTCCGCCAAAATGTAATAACCGTCGTATCGGAGCAACGGATTGATATTGAACAACACCGTACTCACCGATGAAACAAACATAATATTCAACGCAAGATAATTCAGAAGTCCCTCTTCCGAAAACCACCACAAAAAAGTACAAATTGACGCCAACACACATTCGACATAGATTCCGGCAACCGCAATCGCAATACGATGCCATTTATTCGGCAACAGCCATGAATCGGAAACATTAACGTACAAACAAGGGGTCAACACAAGAATCATCACCCCCATTTCATGACATTCGCCCTTAAAATATTTGGCGGTAAGACCATGACCAAATTCGTGCAACACCTTGGTTCCCGCCAACGTCAGACTCAAAAAGATCAAATTGACCGGATTGAAAAATTGATAAAATTCCGGCAACTTGGAACGAAACGTATCAAAATTAACCAACACCAACGATGCCGCCGAAAAACCCAACAACAGACAACAAACAATGATTACCGGATGAAAAAACCAACGGACAAACGGCAACAGAAACGTCAAAATACGATCAGGGTCAAAACCTTTGAATTTAATGGCTAAGATATTGGTAAATTTCTGAAACAGTTCTTGCCGGAAACGTTTTTTTTTCCGTTTGAGCAGTTCGGGACCTTGGTTTGGGGTGGCGGCGATAATGAGACCGCTTTGGTGAAGTTGTCCTAAAAAATGCTGAAGCTCTTCGAGTGATATTTTTTGTGGCGGAAATTCCTCTTCAAATTTCTCCTTGATGTCGTCGAGACTATGCGTTCCGTCGAACATACGTAAAATAGCGTATTCTTCTTCCTGAAAACGAAAATAGCGGGAACCAATAGGTTCTTTAATAATCCAATAGGACCGACCAAGATATTGCTGACGTTTTGCAGTCAAATCAGAACGTACCCGAATCGGCAACTTCCGCGCCGAACTCGAAACAAGACTGTCGTGTAATGAAACCATAATCTTATTTTATTGAAAACAATCAATCAATGAAATTTTTAGGTAGTGATCAGCGAATCGGTGCAAAATAATGATGGAATGACAGAAGACAGAAACGCAACACAGTGAAGTAACCGCATGGAATAACTGTAGATTTTAGATGATAGATTGATGATTTTCAATCCAAAATCATGAAAAAATTTCACGATAAGCTAAAAACAACATTTTTCACCTTGCCTTGCCGAGAATCGCCGGAAACAGTAGAATATTTTTGTTCATGGAGAGTTGGTTGTGTTCGCAAGTGTGTTGCGAAATTCTCCCCTTTCCACTTTTTATTTTTTACTTTCATCTATCCATTACTACCATGTTGCCACGTTACATCAATCCTTACACTGATTTCGGATTCAAAAAGTTATTTGGCGAAGAAGCCAATAAAGATTTATTGGTGAACTTCCTGAATGCGGTGTTGCCTCCGGAACATCAGGTGCATCAATTGTACTTCAACAATCCCGAACAATTGCCCAACAATATTGTGGACCGCAAAGCTATTTTCGATATTTCCTGCACCGGTGAACACAATGAATCGTTTACGGTCGAAATGCAAAAAGCCAAACAACTCTATTTCAAAGACCGCGCCTTGTTCTATACCTCGTTCCCCGTTCAACGTCAAGCGCAAAAAGGTGATTGGGATTTCCGACTCAACCCCATCTTCCTCGTTGCCATCCTCGACTTCGAATATGACGAAGAAGCAGAACGTCGAAAATTGTGTCGAAACGTTGCGTTACGAGATGAAGACGGCGAATTGTTTTCCGATAAAATTCAAATGATCTTTTTACAAATGCCGTTTTTCAATTTAAAAGAACCCGAACTCGTGACTCAACGTGATAAATGGTTGTTCTTTCTAAAAAATCTCGAATCCTTCGACGACATTCCCGCAATTCTTCGTGAACCCATTTTTGAAAAAGCGTTTTATGTCGCCGAGTACATCAAATTTCCGCCGCAACTGCAAGCAGCCTACCAAAAAGACCTCATGGCGTATCGGGATAATAAAAATGTCCTCGATACCGCTCGTGACGAAGGGTTCGATGAAGGGAAAGCGGAAGGAATTGTCGAAGGCGAAGCCAAACGGCAAACAGAAATTGCCCGCAATCTCAAACAACTCGGTGTCGATTATGAAACAATTGCCCAAGGAACCGGTCTGTCAATCAACGAAATCAAAAAACTGTAATGACTTAATCGTGTTCGCAAGTGTGTTGCGAAACGATCCCTTTTCCACTTTTTATTACTTTATCTATCCACTACTACCATGTTGCCACGTTACATCAATCCTTACACTGATTTCGGATTCAAAAAGTTATTTGGCGAAGAAGCCAATAAAGATTTATTGGTGAACTTCCTGAATGCGGTGTTGCCTCTGGAACATCAGGTGCATCAATTGTACTTCAACAATCCCGAACAATTGCCCAACAATATTGTTGACCGCAAAGCGATTTTC
>JAIROD010000872.1 GCA_031257725.1 Planctomycetaceae bacterium
CATTCGGAGGAAACGACTGAATAGTTAAAAAAAAATATTTCACTGATATATTACTATATTTTTTAGTTCAACCCCTAAAGGGTTGTTGGTTGTAATAAATCAACCGCAAAATGTAAAACATCCAATTGAGTGAATAGATACAAAACACCATCCGAATTTTAAAGTACGAGGAATATCATAACAAAATGCTCTGAACCTCCTGTTTTTGAACTAATTTATTTTTCGTAGCCGTATCGTTCAAAATAGTGTTGCCAACGGTTGGCGATTTGTTCTTTCATCTCCGTACTGAGGTCGAATTTATTTTTTTGATACGACTTTTGAGTTGCGGCAAATTTCTCGAAATCCGGTAGAACCGTTTCAAATTCTCCCAGTTGGAGACACTGATAAATTTTTTCCAATGTTGCTATTGGATTGCCGGTCAACTCCTCATAAGCAATTTCACAAAATTGGTTTGGTTGGAAAAGTTTCAAATCCGCTTCAAAAGATTCATACATTGTATTGAGCGTATCAAAAATATAATCCTCCAAACCTTTACCTTTAGGCCGCTGAACTCCTTCATCACGGGCAAGACGCATCCAAAGATTGTATGTTGATGGAAAAATCGAATACGGATGACGATGAATATGAACAAATTTCGCATTGGGATATTGTTGCAAAAGCGTTTGAATTCTTCCGGTGTGCGGCGGCGATTTCAAAACAATCCGTTTGTCCGGCGATAAATAGGTCAGCGATTTCAGAAACATGTCCAGACCTTCAAGCCATTCCCAACGTTGTTCCTCCGAAATATTGCGAAGCGTCAGATATTCCGTATCAATATACGACGGATTATTCGGGAAAATGATGTTACGGTATGGCGAAGGCAATCCCATTGAAGTCAGTGCTATTTCGTCTTCCTGCGGACGGTCAAAACCAACCTCCATATTATCAATCGGACGTTTGGTCGGCATCAACAACGCCGCAATCGGACGGAGAATGTAACGCGATACAATAAAATGTTCAGGAACAAAACACGCATAAGTATCCGCAAAAGTAAATCGCGAATCACGAATCAGATATTCGTGTAACAGTGTCGTGCCGGAACGCCAATGTCCGATAATAAAAATCGGATCTCCGGCAAGTTTTGTTTGACGTATTCTTTTACCGTAAAGGATTTTTTGTACCGTTGCGAAGGGGGAATTAAATAAAACCGCCATTCCGGTTACAATCAGAGCCATGCCCCAACGTATTGGAGCCACCCGAAAGCGTCCGCTTTTCAGTAACCGCCACCAAGCGCGAATCGTCATCCCGTCCCAAAAACGCGGATACCAAAAACGGTCGGGAGAACCGCCAACTTTATTTTTTGAAGATGAAGACATTAACAAAAAAAGGTGTTTTGAATTGCTTCGAAGGCAAAACGATAATCATGTGTTACTTGCTGACAGATGAATCCGGTATGCACCGTAGTTATTTCGGCGGCAAACGGTCTGACCGGCACACAATCCGGTTTGCCGTTACGCATTGCGGCGGTGAAACGTCTCAACCTCTTTTGATAAAGAACTTCATGGGCGGACATAAAATAAAAATGAGGAGTTAGAGTTATTCCGGTTTTTTGGGGGGTAGAACGGAAAAATTGGGAATTGGAAACGGATAAAATAACTCAAGCATTTTACTGTTTTCCAATAAAAAAACAACAGCAGGGAGAATCTCTAATAATTCAAAATTTACCGAAAGTTAACGGCGTGGGCTTGCCCCGCGTTGTTCGACTTAACACGGGGTAAACCCCGCCGTTAACTATTAATTAATAGGCAGAAAATAAAAAATTGAATTATTAGAGATGCTCTAGGAAATCTTTTTGGAAATTTGTGGTTTGAGATTTGGGCACAAGCGGAATTATTATCCCATCGCGGTGCAGACGGGCGATTGAAACGCAAGAACCGGCTTGACTCTTAGACCAATACCTTCGGGGGGGCTGTAAAAAACGGCGGGGGGTGCTATAAATATTCGACACCTAGCGAGGTAACTGTCTATTTTGTTTAAAATAGACAGTTACCTAACGAGGGCGTAAACTCATTCCCATACTCTTTAACATCTTTCATCCACCCCAAAATTCGAAACAATCAGAGGGAATCTCTCATCATTCAGCATTTACCGAAAGTTAACGGCGCGGGCTTGCCCCGCGTTGTTCGACTTAACCCTAAAACACGGGGTAAACCCCGTCGTTAACTATTAATTAATAGTAACTATTCAGTCGAGGAAGGTAGGCAACCTTTCGCCGAAAGGTTGCGCCGGTTGGTTTTGTTATTGTGTTGTACGCTGTTGGTCTTTAATTTACAGCCGTCAACAGGGACAAGTCGGCGAGTACACCGTATTGTTTAAAACCGCCCGGCGGTCGGTTGCCTACCGCGACTGAATAGTTACTTATTTTTTACCACCCCTAGCCCCTCCGAAGGAGGGGAATTATTCCCCTCCTTCGGAGGGGCTAGGGGTGGTCATTCGGAGGCAACGACTGAATAGTTAAAAAAAAATATTTCACTGATATATTACTAC
>JAIROD010000135.1 GCA_031257725.1 Planctomycetaceae bacterium
TAAGGTTTGTTTGTTGTGGAACAATGGCTACTAAGGTTGTTTTGTTTGAAAATAAGGTAAAAATAAGGTTTATTAAAGCAATTCAATATGTTTTAGCAAATTCCACTGAAATATTACAAAAAATTGAATTATTAGGAGATGCCCCAATATAAAAAATGATTAGTCGATAAACCGTAACTTTTGTAAATTGGGAATGAGGGCGATTCGTGTACCGGGAATACGAAGCCCGTGAGGCCAATAAACAAAAACAGCTTCACCGATTAAAAGATTCCGATCAACATAAAGCGGTTGATCATTTTCTCTCCAAAGACGACCATCGGAGCTGCGGGTACTGTTATCACCGAGCATTAGAAATTGGTCTTTACCAAGTTTAAAACTCACCGTGTTTGTTTTACCGAAATTGCGCCAATATTCCGGGCGGGAAAAAATTCTGTTTATGGAATTTTCCGTGAGTGAATATTCGTCATGAAACGGCGGATCCAGCAAATCACATTGCAACCCCAGCAAGCGGTCACAGGCAATGTAATATAAATCGCGTAAAACTTTAAGGTGTTCAACACGAACAGCGGCGTTTTGTGCCCCGATTCCCGCCGGAGTCAAGTCAAGTCGAGTCGGACTTCGATCCCGTGCCAACAAACTGCCCGATTGACACAAAAAATCGTAACGTCCTTTTTCCTGAAAATTAATTTCTTTACCGTTGACGATAAGACGTAATTCTTCGTCGCAATTGCAAAACATCAGATCAAATGTTCCTGAACAACGAAGCGGTGTTGGAGCAACTGCGGGCGAAAATTCCGGCAACTCAGGAATGGAAAGAGTTGCGTTACCGGAATGGAGATCAATACTGCACAGAAAAACAACGCCGCCTTTTACTAATCGAAACAAAAATGATCCTTCGGGGTTTTCGATATGTAACCGACATGAAACCGCCAGATCGCCAACCCAATTCAACCCCATACCGCTTAGATTTTTCCGACAAAAAAATTCTTTGCGTGATTTTCCGTTTCGCTGAACTTCCCGTGTTGAAATGTTCAACCCGGAATCAAACATGATCGGATGATCCGGCGAATAAACGATTCCTGAATTATAACCGACAAAATCGGTAACTAATTGCGGATTATTCACCATTCCCTGCGGCGGCAACTTTTCCTGTGACAAATAAAACCATTCATCGGAAGAAGGAACAATATGCCGATAATTCAACCATATCGGTTCTGTCGAAGAATTTTCAATAACGTCTTTTAACGTATTTTCCGAAGGATTTTCCGAAGTGTTTTCTGAAATATTTACCGTAGTGTTTTCTGAAGTAATTACCGTAGCGTTTTCTGCGGCATTTTTTGTTATTTGAAACGATTTATAATCATTGGAGCGGTTCCAATTTCCTTTTTCGTCGAACCAACGGGCAGGCAAACCGAGTTCGTGTAGTTTGGGGAGAACGTAATCGTTATCATCAACCGGCCGCAACATGGCGAGCAAGGCGCGGAGTGGTTTACGTTGAATGGTGAATTCGGTTTCGCCGTCTTTTTTGACGAACACATCGCCGTTACGGAGAATAACCGTTTCATTTTCAACTCCGACAAGCCGTTTAATATAATTGACTTGTGGTTTTCCCGGATAACGGAATACGGTAACATGCCAACGAGTGGGGTTACGGAAGTCGAATTGACATTTATTAACAAAAATCCGATCACCGTTGAACGATTGAAAGACTTTGTTGTCAACATTATTTTTTCCGACATACATTGTGTAACGGCATTGCGGACAGGTTCCGGCTAAAACGCTTGGCAACTCCCGAGCGTTTCGCGGATGTTCCGAGCCGTCGTTTGATTCTTCGCTGGCACTGATTTGAAAAGGGAATCCGCACTGTTCACAGTGAACATCTTTATGGCGTCCCATTAAAGTTGTTGCCATCGAGCCGGTCGGAATGATAAACAGTTCCGCCACAAACGCCTTAAAGAAAAACGCCAAAACTAAAGCGGTGGCCAAGGCTTCGACAAATTCCCGAATCACCCGAACATGATTAGCGGGTTCTTCCGGTTTTGCGGTGGTCGGAGATTCCTGCGGAATAGATGATTTTTTACGGTTCATAGGAATAAACTGAAAATATTTGTTGAAATGTGTGTTCTGAAATTACAAGTTGTACTAATAATTTGTCAGATCGTGAAGGAAACGGTGAAAATTCTTTTCAAGGAATAAAGTGAGTTGGTATTGAGTTTTTAGCGGTCTGAAAAATTTTGCAACATTTTTTCTTGCAATTCCCTCACTCCCTGACACCGACTCCCTAACATCTTTTTCCGATTATACCATCAATCGGGATATACCGAAAGAGCCGGGAAAACCGTTTCTCCGTAAAAAACAACGAAGTGGAAAAAACGTTGTTTCCAACCGGTTTTCGGACGATTTTGTCATGTAGGCGTGTTATTCATTGTCAGATATTGGGGATTCTCTCAAAAATTAATTTTTATTTCGACTTCAATCGACTGGAGTTGATTTCCATTGAGATAAAAGATTTTGTTGGATTTAATCCTGACCAATCCTTGCAAAGACAAATTACAGAATCAAATAATAATTCAACCATTCTAAGAATTTGGAGTAAGTATCCTATTATGAAACGACATATTTATCGGGTTGTTACACGTGGGCCGGAGGGTGATTATCGTATTCGGGATTACACGAGCGAGGAAGAAATCCGTCACCGTCATATTCAGATTGGTACGGACGATTGTAGTACGGACATGAGTCTTCGTGGTCGTCCTGTTTTCAAGGGTTTAATTGGACCGATGGCGGAATCGGGCGGAGTGGTGCGCTATGAATCGCCGGATGTTTTTGAACAGATGACCAAAGAGTGGAGCGAAACGAAACGAAAACGCCGAATGCGAACTCAAAAACCGGTGATTGTCGAATTTCAAAAACAAACCGAATTTCAAAATCAATTTGACTTAGGAGTTG
>JAIROD010000141.1 GCA_031257725.1 Planctomycetaceae bacterium
GATTACCGCTGCGATTCATCACGTACAATATCTCACCCGTGTTGGATAACGAAACGATAAGCGGATGGTAACCCCATTCACCTTTGTAACTTATATTCATCCCCGCTTTGCACTCGCCCCGAGTAAACGCTAACGTCCCATCCAAATCCACCACCGCTTCGCGAAAAAACGATGCCGGTTGTTGAGACCAAATACCAAGACGAACATTATTGATCTCTTCTTGTAACTGATTGATCTGATCGATATTGTAACGCCTACAAAAATCGCCGGCAGTGGTCGGATCGGGAATCGAATGCGCGCCAAGAGAATTCAGATAAGCCGGATCACAACGACGATAGTCGATATGCTCCAACGCCGTACCGCCACAAAAAAAATTGTACGAGATATTCAACAGATGATCGGCTTCATTATACGGAAGATGTAACTTAAGTACCGGTAATTTCTGTAACGAATCATATAAACCGCTACGAATACTGATTGGGTGAAGAAGCGGAACTCCGCCATGAGCAATTGCTTGAGCCTGACCACTCAGCTCATACACGACCGGTGATTGAGACAATTGAGGAACGCCAAAGGGCGCATGACGACGATCGGTCCGATACAACACCTCGGATTCATGAGATTCAAAAATCCGAGCAAAACTGTTTTTCATTTATTTTTACCTCCAGAAGGTTAAGGACAAAAAATAAAGTATAAATCATAAACCCAAAAAAACAAGCACAGAACAAATTATTGTTAAAAATTGGTACGACGTGTTCGCTTGTTTAAGGACTAGATATTCTTCGGATAATACATCTTTGGTTTGTTTTTGTATCGCTGTTAAGTTAATTCCTGCGGTGGAGAAATCTTCATGGCCTTTAACGCTCATTATCATGAGACAAAATACAAACAACACAATTATCACAAAATAAAAATCTTGATATTTAAGAAAATGCATAAAAATTAACCAATGAAAATTTTTTGTAAATGAATTTTTAATGTACACAATAATACTATGGTTGGGTGTACATGTCCAAAAGGATTATCATTTAGTAAAAATTGAAAAAACAAGGGAATTTTAAGGAATTGTGATTAAATCTTTTGGAAAGTACAGAATATAATAAATCCATTTGGGAAAGAATTTACCGAATGGATTTTACATTTGTTCAAGGATTTTTTATTTTATTTTTCTGTTTTTTCTTGCTCTTGCCTTTTTTTGATACGTTGGTCGATCTCGTCTTGTTGCGGAAGGAACGGATACAATTTTTCAAGTCGGGACTTTGCTTCTTCCGATTTTTCGTTTTCAATTGCTTCATCAACAAAACCAAGAATCGCAACCGAAGGAAGAATCGTTGACATCGTTTTGTAACTTATTTCAACGTATCCTGGATTATCGCCATTTCCTTGTGCTATTTCTTTCAATAATCCGCGAATGGATGGAATACCAATTTGGGCAAGAGATACTGCAACCGGATATTTTTTTAATGCCGTATATTTTTCGTCCGGTTTAATTACCTCTGTTGTCGATTGAAGTAAAAGATAAGGAGTTAATACTTCAACTGCCTCAACTGCACGAAGTTCACCAAGTTTTTGAATTGCATTAAACGTTTTGAGATTCAATTCGATAATATTTCTTTGTTCCTTCAATATCAAAAGATTTAAATCAATTACCGATTGATGTTTTTTATAAAGTTGGTGGTTTAATGTAAAATCACTCAAAGAAGGAATTTTTTCTGGGGCCACATGTGATACCGCAAGAAGTCTTTGTTTAAGATTTAGAATTTTCTCTTTTTTTGAAACAGATAAATTGCTTGATGTTTCCAGATAATCATCTATGACCGCAATCATCGAATCTAATGGCATCACTGATCCAAAGAAACAATCTGAATAAAAAGGATAGATAGAAAAATACTCTTCTTGTTCCAATACTATTTTAATACATTGATAGTCTGCAATTCGCACCAAAGCCGCAGCAACATAAGCATCCTTAAAACCACGAGGTAATCCTCCCATTGTTCTTGTTAAACAGTTTATTCTTTTTATAAGTGGTTGGCTTGACTTTGTGCATCGAATACTTCCAAGTATTTCTACCGCATGAAAGACATCTTCTTGGTTTTGGGGATTATCCATTGACCGTAGAGTCCAGTTATATTCAGATTCAACAACTCCAATCAAACTTTCAACGACAGTATCATCATTAGGGTCATACGACACTGAATTATATAATGCGAATAAATTACTGGTAAAAAAAGCAAAAACTACTATAATAGAATATTTTTTCATAACCATCTCTGTATTTTATTTGGTGGTAAGGATTTTAGTATCTCGCATTACGTTTAGAGTGAAAATCCAAACGTAATGCATAAAACCAATTTGTTTATCGCTTACTCAAATAAATTTTTTGAGTAAACATACTTTTTATTTCATATTGTCAAAAAAATATACATACGATACCAATGTTTTAGAAGGATTAACGCCGCATATTAATTAATTAACCATTATTATTGAAGGTGTTCGTAAGAATTGCCAATATTCAATGGAATGTGTTGGTTACTCCAACCGTCAGTATTACTTCTGGTGATATCACCATTCGATTTTATTTCTGCATTCGTTTTGATGGAAAACTCTAATATAGAAGAACAACGGATATGATTAAACATTGCATGTACTCGAAAATTAGCACGTGATGCTTTGTATTCGCCAATATTATTTTCAATCAAAAAACCAGGACCATCAAAATTATATATGTCTGGAGGTACATCATCCAAAGTAGGACCAGTACTTGAATCGTTACCATCTCCATCCCCTGGTATAGAATTTTTAAACGTCC
This sequence comes from Planctomycetaceae bacterium, assembly GCA_031257725.1. Taxonomy (GTDB): domain Bacteria; phylum Planctomycetota; class Planctomycetia; order Pirellulales; family Thermoguttaceae; genus WRKP01. Next base: position 2,810 of record JAIROD010000141.1, read on the forward strand.
ATTTACGATAATATTGACTAAACCCATTCATACAAACACTACCATCGACATCTCGAATTATTCTAATGTTTTGATTAAAGTTACTTGGAGAGACTTCTCCATGTATTTCGTAAAAGAAAAAGAAATGATAAGCTGCTATAATATTAGGATTGCTAATGAGGGGACGCACTAAAATCGCATTTCCAAGTACTGTTTCATTTCCAAAAGTTGCAAGGATCGCTGGTTTAGATGCATTATTTGATGAAATATCACCAGAATTTCTTAACGCCAAATCGACCCACAGCACGGTCAAATTATCTTTTTTATAGACGACTTGCCCGTCGCAGGTGGCGGTGATTTCGGCATCATTCATTGTTGAAGAAGGGGAGGAACCGGCAACATAAAATTTCGTGGCTTGATAAGGCACTAAGGTAATATTTAGAGATTCTGAATTCAATGAGTTTTGCGTATGACCAAATTTAACTTTTCCCACTCCGGTATTTGATAATGTTACCGTTTTTTGTGTTATTGTCGGCGGCAAATTAGATGTATGTCCCATTAATTTTGCCGAACATTCAAAAACGATCTTAGTCCGGTCACTTTGGCATTGATTGTCATCTTTAACAATAATTGCGGGAATACTTTCATCAATTTGTATTCGTACAATATGGTATCCAGCATTATGAATAGTCCATTCATATTTTGCCGGTTCTGTGCCGCTTCCGCCGGTTTTTGTTACTTCGCCGGAAAATTGTGGATTGAAATAACCGGTTTTATTGGGGTTTTGTGTTCCCTGAAAATAAGCGTAAGCATCACTCATCCAACCAACCCAGGCACTGCCCGGATCACTGACGCTATCAACACGAGACATCTTACCGTCACTTGCTGTAACGTTAAAATATCTGACCATTCCGGAATCTTTAAGAGAATCTTGTAAATTGTACTGATTATAGTCGTGATAGTGATGCTGTTCATTATCACTAACGGTTGCTTGACTATAACTTCGGTCACAACAGAACAAAAGAATAGAAACAATCCCGATGAACCAAAGGAATACTATTTTATAAAAAGTTGTTAATTTCATAGCATTTTATAAGTTAAATGTGTACTTTAATGGTTTATCCTCGACCATTGGATTTATTCGTCCGTGAAGTAATATTCTTCAAAATAGTTTGAATTTCCTTGTGATACGTTTCATTTTTGATTCTTTGTTGTGCAATTATAAAATGATTTCGGGCTTTATCAAGCCATTGGATACTGTCATTGTGATTTTGGTTTTGTCCGGTCAAAACGGATAAACGAAGATAAGCCATTCCTGTTGCAAAATCAGCAAAGTCTGCTTCTTCCGAACCGGAATGTTTTTTAACAAGATACTCATAAATTTGCAATTGTTTTTTGAGCATTCCTTCCTCGTCTCTTGTATTGAGTCTATTGGCATATCCAAGTAAAATTCTGGCTTCGCAAGGAGTACCGATAAAATGTTTCAATTTCGGTTCAATATATTTTATTTCGTCAAGTTTTTTATCCCAACACATACAAGCAAAGACACCACAAGTTACATAAGCAGTTTCATTTTTTGTCATACGCCCTAATTCGGCAGATTCCAACCTTCGATAAATCGAAAGAGCATCCTGCGGGCGTTCACTCATATAATAAAAATCCGCCAGCCAAATTGCCAAACGGCGTTTGGGAATAGTAAATGAAACCATTTCTTCCGGTCTCGCGTAAAGAGAACCTTGCTTATTTTTTACTGACCATAACAAACGAGCTAATGTTGTCGCGTTTTCCCAACCGGATGCTTTTTGTTGTGCATAAAATTCCTTGTCGAGTTCTGCTAACAAATTCCAGTGTTTTTCCGCTGTTTCGTAATCTTCTTTCGCAAACGCAACTAAACCTTGTAAGAGTGTAACATCTTTCCGTTTGGAATTCCAATACCATGAGCAACTTCGGCGGTTAAAAAATTGCCCCGATTTCGGTTGTGATAATTTTATGTTTGTCCAACGGTCTTTGTAACGTTCTTCTTTTGGAGGTTGGGAAACTTTTCGTACTGATTCAGGAAGTTCAAAATCTTTTAAGCCTTTGTCGAATTTTTGTACATTATCAAACCATTCCGCTGCGCGATTCAACCATTTTTCACCGTTGTCCGTATCGAAAAAACTCACTATACTTTACACGGCATGAATAGGGACATTTTCGAAGGACTGAAAATTGAATGTCATTAAGGATTTTAATTCCTTTTTATATTTTTTGTTCCTATTTTTTAAGCATTCATCAATTGCTTTTTTGAAGTCATCAAAATTTTTGTAATAGTGGTTGTATAAAATTTTCTTTTTCAGCAATTTCCAATATCGTTCAATGAGATTGAGGTTCGGCGAGTAGCTTGGGAGAAACATCAACTCGATTCCCAAACTTTCCGCTAAATTTGTAACTAATTTACAACGTTGGTAGGCGGCGTTATCCAAAACGATCACGATCTTTTTACCAACATATTTTTTGGCCAACATCTGTAACATTTCACAAACCGTGTTCGAATTGATGTACGTCGTATTCGTTATTGCTTCCAAGACTCCCGTGATGGCGTTGTACGCGCCGAGAACATTGTAACGTTGGCGACCGCTCGGTGTCGGAACAAAAAAACGTACTCGACTCCACAAATAACAAAGAAAAGAACCCAAAACGAAATGAGCAGCATCCATAAAAAACAATGACACTTCTTCATCTTGCGCTTGGGAAATCACGGGTTCAAGTTGATTGTTCAAAAATTCCTTTTGAGCTTCCGTATCTAATTTTGCCGGAAGACTTCCTGTTTTCAAACAACGAAATCCTTTCTTTTTAAGAAACTGACGTACCTGCGTCAAACTGCGACGAATGCCGGTTAATTTTTCGATACGGTCGCGCGCTTCGTTGACGGTGTGAGGAGGATTTTGGTCAAAATCTTTTTCAATCGTATCACAGTGATCCTCCAACTCACTGCGCCGTTTATATTTATTATATTGATAAACCGCGTCCAAACCGCCGGTCATGTAACGGTGAAGGCAACGCGAAACTGTCTTAATATTCAGACCCGTCAACCGTGCAATGCGTGCAATCGTTTCGCCCTCACTGTGTAACGCCAATATCGTCATACGTTTCATTATATGAGGATCGGGATGGTAGTAACGGTCATGTTGAATAGTAGCAAGATCGGATGCAGAATAGAAAATACGAAGCATAGGTTCCTCCATGAAAAAAAATCAAAAATTCACAAAACAAAAATATTATAACTCTGGCCAACACATAAAGAAATAACCCTTTCCTAGACGTTTATAGTATAAATTAGGTCGATTGATGAGATGACGGAATAAATACAATCGAACAACACACCTTGCATCTATCAATGAAGTTTGCAATTGTCGTTTTAACCAAACCTTATTACTTTATTTAGATAGGGGGCGCATTTTTATATTATTATTTTTTAGGAAATATGGTTTGTAAATAAGGTTATTTTTTATGTGGTCTTTGCTGCTAAGGTTGTTTAGTTTAGGAAATAAGGTGAAAATAAGGTTGGTAGGGGGCTATCCACTTTCCCCTAAATCAGAAATAATCAGGAATATTCCACTGAAATATTACCCCAATTTTTTTACGAGATAAAATCAATTTCAAATGCCAAAAGTAAATGTAAAAGTACACACGTTAATTATTGGCAGTGGTGCGGCAGGGCTTTGTGCGGCGGTTCGGCTTCATGCTGAAGGGGTTGACGATATTTTAATCGCCACAGAAGGTCTTGACCAAAGCACTTCCATCAACACCGGAAGCGATAAACAAACTTATTACAAAATTTCGCTTTGCGGCAACCGGAATGATTCACCGCTTGAAATGGCTCAAACACTTTTTGAAGGCGGTTCTATGCACGGCGATCTGGCATTGATTGAAGCGGCTTTGTCAGCCCGCACTTTTTTTCATCTGGTCAATCTCGGTGTCCGATTTCCAACCGATCCGTTTGGTCAGTTTGCCGGTTATAAGACCGATCACGATCCGCGCCAACGGGCGACTTCCGTCGGTCCCTACACCTCGCACGATATGTGTATCGCTTTAATTAAACAAATTAAAAAGTTACAAATTCCGGTTTGTGAACATTTTTACTGTGTGGAACTTCTGAGGTGGGAAGATCGGGTTTGCGGGGCGGCTTTTATTGACGAAAACGACCAATGTATTTCGATTATTGCGGAAAATGTTGTTTTTGCGGTTGGCGGTCCCGGCGGTTTGTATGAAGCAAGCGTTTATCCTCAAGGTCATACCGGCGGTATTGGTTTGGCTTTGGCAATCGGCGCGGAAGCGCAAAATCTGCCGGAATCACAGTTCGGGATGGCATCAATCGCATTCCGTTGGAATGTTTCAGGAACATATATGCAGGTTGTTCCCAAATTTGTCAGTACCGATCAAAACGGACATGATCCGCGTGAATTTTTACTGGAATATTTCGACTCGCCCGCAAAATTATATTCCAACATTTTTTTGAAAGGTTATCAGTGGCCCTTTGACGTGCGAAAAATAATTGACGGCAGTTCCCTCATTGATCTTTTAGTTTATATCGAAACAGTCGAACATCACCGCCGTGTTTTTCTTGATTACCGTGAAAATCCGCAAGATTTCAGCGTTGATGAATTATCTGCGGAGGCGTATCACTATCTCCAAAACTCGGCGGCATTGTTGGACACGCCTATCGCACGGCTTGAACAAATGAACCCTAACGCGGCGGATCTTTACGCGGCTCATGGGATTGATTTACGCAACGAAATGCTTGAAATTGCGGTTTGTGCCCAACACAATAACGGCGGTCTTGCCGGAACCATTTGGTGGGAATCGACCAACATTAAACATCTTTTTCCGATTGGCGAGGTCAACGGTTCTCATGGTATTGCACGCCCCGGCGGTTCTGCACTTAATTCCGGTCAGGCGGGTGCCTTTCGCGCTGCGGAATTGATTGCAAACCGATATCATGATTGGACACTCAATCCCGATGTTATTATATCGAAAATGCGAAAGCCGGAGGTGTCGGCGTTTAGACGGAAAAGGACTGTTCCTGATTCGGTTCGTCAACGGATGTCTCAATTTGGGGCGTTCATTCGTCGTCCTGACGATTTGAAAATGGCGGTCAAAGACGCATGGCAACAATTTCAGCACGATAATAATCCCTTTTGTCTTGCTCATGCTGTTTATCTTGACGCGATTTTTTATGCGATTCTTTCCGGTGTTGGCAGTCGCGGGAGCGGGTTGGTTATTGGCGGCAAACCGATTCATCACAAACTAAACGCCAACCGGTGGAGTTTACAACCGGAAAATGAATTTTATCGTGAAAAAGTGTTGCTGAGTTGTTACAACCCGACAACCAATAAAATCTCACACCGTTGGGAATCACGCCGCCCAATTCCCGAATCCAACCTCTGGTTCGAAACCGTTTGGCAGGATTTTCGTCATGGTGAAATTTATAACAGATAAAAAAAATCCCTTAGTTTTTAAGGTTTTTTTGAATAACATCTATTTAATTATATTTTTGTACACGTCCAAAATGATTGTCATTGGGTAAAAATTGAAAAAACAAGGGATTTTTAAGGAATTTTGATTAGTTTTGGAAAGTACCGTTATAATTGATACATTTGAAAATTGTTTTTCATCTTTTTTAAAATACTGAGCAATCTGATTTGGGTTTTATTGTTATTTTTGCCGATAAAAATACATACGTTTTTTTGTCATCACGATAGGAACAGATTTTTCAGACGGACAAAAAGTTTTCCTTGACAACCTATTTTAACACTGTAAAATGGGTCAACTATTGTGTCTGATTGGGGTGTTTTTGATTTTCAGATTGATATTTTTGACCTGAATTATATTGAAGAATTATAAATTTTCGGGAGTTTTAGAACGATGAAAACGAATCCTATGCAAGTTGCGTTTATTTTATTGCTGGTTTTAGCAATCGGCTTGATCATTGCGATTGTGTTTATGCGTAAAGACAATGATAAACGGGTTGCCGAAACCAACAATGCTAAAGAGCAAGCGGAAAAAGCGGAAAAAGAAAAGCGTGAACTCACTCAGCAATTGGTGACAATCAAAGGTCTGATTGGTCACGAACCGGAAACCGATCTCAATACAATTCAAAAAGCTCATCAGGATTGTATGGAAAAGTATAAAATTGCTAACGACGCTTCTCGGAATTATCTTTTTGTGTTGCGGACATTAGGAACAGAACTCGATAAGAAAAACGAAGAACATAAAAAATTGAATGAGGAATATCTGAAATTACAAGCAGATTATAAAAATCTGGAAATATTAAATGAAACTGTTAAGGATGATTTTAAAAAGGCTAAAGACGACGCGGTAGCAAGATTGGCAAACGCCCAAAGAGGATTTTCGGAAACGATCGCCAAGCAAAAGGAAGAAACGGATGTAATTGTTGCGGAAAAGAAAAAGATCGAAGAGGAAGCACAGGAACAAATTAAAACAGCATTGACCAAAGCGGAAAATGCTGAAATCGAAGCAAAACAAAGTCAGTCGAGAAGTAATGAGTTGGTCAATGTGATTGAGGATTTGCGGCGGACAAATTTTGAACGTCCGGACGGAAAGATTGTTTCAGTGAGCCAGCAGTCCGGTTCTGTGTTTGTCAATCTTGGCAGTGAAGACGGGTTGATGACCCGAATGACGTTTAGTGTGTATTCTCCGTCGATTACCGGAATCTCTTTCGGGAATAACGACCCGGAACATGAAGCGGTAATCTGTGAAGTCTGTAAACGGGAACAATCTCTTAATGCCAGTAAAGCCAGTATTGAGATCATTCGGATTCTCGGTCCTCACAAAGCGGAAGGACGTATTCTTGACGATGTTTTAACGAATCCAATTGTGGCAGGCGATGTGATTTACACTCCGATTTGGAAACCGGGACAAAAACAACGTTTCGCATTGGCTTCAGGAATGAGAATTTCCGGTATCGGACGGCGTGACAGTGATCCGCGACAAAGTGATTTGAATGAAATTATTCGTTTAATTCGTGCGAATGGCGGGGAAATTGACTGTTATATCAGCGACGGCGATGAAGAACATAAACGCGGAGACATCGTCGGTGATATTACACGCGATACCACTTTTATTGTTCTTGGCGATTTGAGTGACGAAGACAATCAGGATCAGACGATGATGGAATCCCAAGCCAAAATGTTAAAAACTGCGGAACAGTATGCGGTGAAAAAAATCAATTTGCGTGAATTGCTTTCACGAATGGGTTGGAAAAATGTAACGCCGGTTCGCGGGTTCGGGAACACTGCCGTCGAAGGTGATTTAGCCATTGTTCCCACCGGTGAGTACCGCCCTTCAACAGGAATTGTTTCACCAATTTATCAAAAACGGAATGACGCGGCAAGAGTTTCTGTTACTGACCGGACAAGCCGTCCGTCAACGGGAATTGTTTCCGGTTTGTATTCCAATGCTCCGCCTGTCCGCTCCACCGGTCAGACAAGCGAGTTATTCAAACCGCGAAAACCGGCAACTTCACAAAATGAACTAAAATAAATAGAGGAAATCTCAAAATGAAGTTTAGGAAATCTCTAAAAAATTGTTTTTAAATCACAGAATTATTTTTTGTCCCCAATTACCTCTAATATCCCTTATAGCCCTAAAATCAGAGTTCAGGAACGATAGAAACAAAAAGGATATTTAAGAAAAAATATTTTTAGAGATTTTCCTAGTGACTGTTACAAGTCATTGCCTATATCTTTATCTGTTACGGCGTTCTTATTTATGAACGGTGAAATTGATCATCTGAAAGACGGTAAGCATCATCGTTTTAAGCTATTTGCGTGTGAGATTTTGTTCCGTGAAATCAGTTCGATTGTTGCTGTTGCGAAAAATAGAATTGATGTTGAATTTTTACCCAAGGGGCTTCACGACATTGGGCGGCACGGTATGCGGAACCGGTTGTCCGAAAAAATCGACACGGTGGACGAAGCCGAATACGATGCGATTTTACTGGGTTATGCGTTATGCAGCGGCGGGATTGTCGGGCTTAGCGCGAAAACAATTCCAATTGTTGTTCCACGCGCTCATGATTGTATTACGCTGTTTCTTGGTCACCGCCAACGGTATCACGATTATTTCTTTGCCAATAGCGGAACCTATTTCAAAACAACCGGTTGGATTGAACGTGGAACCGGTTTGGGACAGGGTGTTCCTGATAATGTTGCGGAAAAACTGGGACTTGGAATGTCGTTTCAAAAAATGGCGGAACGTTACGGAGAGGACAACGCCTGCTATCTCCGCGATCAACTTTCCCAAATGCGTTTTTATACGAAATTGGCGTTTATTGAAACTGGTGTGGAGCCGGACGATTTTTTCGAACAACATACTATCGAACTTGCCAAAGAACGTCAGTGGGAATTTGAAAAATTACAAGGCGATTTAACCTTACTTCGCCGTCTGCTAAACGGTACATGGGATGACGAAGATTTTTTAATTGTTCCGCCGGGATGCCAAATTGAATTTTCCTACGACGACAATATCATCCAATTAAAAAAAACGTAATAGATACTCCTCGCACTTGAAACGTAACTGTCTATTTTAAACACGAAACACACTAAATTTCACAAAACACACTAAAAATTACCTAAAAATCCTTTTCGTGAAATTTCGTGTTAAAAAAATTGTAATATATCAGTGGAATATTTTTTTTAACTATTCAGTTGTTTCCTCCGAATGACCACCCCTTGCCCCTCCGAAGGAGGGGAATGATTCCCCTCCTTCGGAGGGGCAGGGGGGGTAAAAAATAAACGTATTTATTCAGTGGTTTGGTTGTATTTCCGAATATTCCCGTCCCGTTAGGGACGACATCTTGGTAGAAAACGGTATAACAAAGTTATCCGCGTCCCGTAGGGACGCAATATTGGTGAAATTGATGCTTGGTGTTTTTCTACCAATATTTCGTCCCTAACGGGACGAGCGTTTTTAATCGACATCATTTTCTACCAATA
>JAIROD010000170.1 GCA_031257725.1 Planctomycetaceae bacterium
GCCGACTTGTCTGTTGACGGCTGAAAATTAAAGACCAACAGCGTACAACACAATAACAAACCAACCGGCGCAACCTTTCGGCGAAAGGTTGCCTACCTTCCTCGACTGAATAGTTACATTAAAAAAAGAAAAACAATAAGGTAAATAAGGTTAGTTTTGTTATTATTCTTATGCTACTAAGGTTGTTTTGTCTAATCGTTTTGTGAGGTGGTTGTTTGTCCGTTACCGCCGGTTGAAACCGGCGGTTATTCACATTGAACCCCTAAAGGGGTTGTTCGTTGTAATAAATCAACCGCAAAATGTAAAACCTTCAATCGAGTGAATAGATACCAATTTTTTTCTTCACCTTGAAAAATGCTTGCTAAAAATAAAAATCAAGGTATGATAAATACCGAATTGCACGCAAAATGGTAAATCGTTCAATTTTATTTCCGCCGCGCAAACACAGAGATTTTCTGTGAATTTTCAAATGCGGTGAAAAACAGATAGTTACAAATTTATAAGAGAACAAGGAACATCAATGCTTTGGGAAATTGATATTTTTCCGGCTTCAACACAGCCGGATGTTCATGGTCAAGCCGTTGCACAGGATGCGGTTGATTTGGGGCTTTCAGATGAAAATACGAATGTTACGGTAAAAACCGCTTATGGATACCTTATTCAAGGTAATCTTGATGAAACAATCGTCAAAATGCTTGCCGAAAAACTTCTTGCCGATCAGGTTGTTGAACGTTTTCAATTATCGGCGGTCAGCTCGGCAGGCAATAATCGGCAGTCCGTTGACAATAACCAATGGAAAACAATTTATGTTCTTCCCAAACCCGGCGTTACCGATTCTGTTGCGGAAAATACTCGGAAAATTATTGCCGATTTCGGGATTGTAACGGAAGCGGTTCGTACTTTCAAAAAGTATTGGATTTCCGGTGTGGTCAGCGATGCGGAACTGAAATTGCTTGCCGTGAAACTACTCGCCAACGACGCTGTTGAACAAACGGTTTTCGGCGATTTACCGTTCGATAAACTTGACGTTGGTTCGTCCTACAAATTTAAGTTGACCACAATTCCGATTCGCGGAATGAGCGACGCGGAACTTCAGCAACTCAGCAAAAAAGGACAACTCTATCTTTCGCTAACGGAAATGCAAACAATCAAATCGGCGTTTGAAAAACTTGACCGTGATCCAACCGATATTGAATTGGAAACCTTAGCCCAGACTTGGAGTGAACACTGTTCTCATAAAACGCTGGCAGGCCGAATCCGTTATGTCCGTGAAAACGCAGACGGAACACGGTTTGAACGGCAGTTTCAAAATATGCTTAAGGAAACGATTTTTGCCGCTACACAACAACTTTGTGAAACAAAACCGGAAATTGCGAAACGTTGTGTCAGTGTTTTTTCCGACAACGCCGGTGTTGTTACGTTTGACGGCGGGTATAATATTTGTTTCAAAGTGGAGACGCATAATCATCCTTCGGCGTTGGAACCTTACGGCGGCGCAAACACCGGACTCGGCGGGGTGATTCGTGATCCGATGGGAACGGGAATGGGAGCGAAACCGGTTGCAAGCACCGACGTATTTTGTTTCGCACCGCCCAATATCAACGCCGATGAATTACCGTCCGGCGTGTTACATCCGCGTCGAATTATGAAAGGCGTTGTTTCCGGTGTTCGCGATTACGGTAACAGAATGGGGATTCCTACCGTCAACGGCGCGGTTTACTTCGATAAACGGTATCTCGGTAATCCTTTGGTTTTTTGCGGCAATGTCGGAATTTTGCCGAAAAATAAATCGTTCAAAAAACCGCAGCCCAATGATTTAATTGTTACAATCGGCGGTCGAACCGGACGCGACGGAATTCACGGCGCAACCTTTAGCAGTGCGGAGTTGACCAGTGACAGTGAAACGATTTCCGGCGGTGCAGTACAAATTGGAAATGCTATTACGGAAAAGATGGTTCTCGACGTGATGATTCAAGCCCGTGATCGCGGACTTTACAACGCTGTTACAGATTGCGGTGCGGGCGGTTTTTCCAGTGCGGTCGGAGAGATGGGGGAAACAATCGGCGCGGAAGTGGAATTATCCTATGCCCCGTTGAAATACGAAGGCTTGAGTTACACCGAAATATGGATTTCCGAAGCACAAGAACGAATGATTTTTTCCGTTCCGCCGGAAAGTTGGGACGAATTTAAAAAGTTGTGTAACAATGAAGAGGTGGAAGCAACTGTTTTGGGCGTGTTCAAACCAACCGGACGATTGACATTGAATTATCATGGTCATTGCGTTGCCGATCTTGACATGAATTTGCTACACAATGGTCGTCCGCCAGTGATACGGGAAGCCCGCTATAAACGTTGCGCAGTTCACTCCGATTTAACGCCCGCCTCCACAATTAACGAGAACAATAATAACAACGAGAACAATAACGAGAACAATAATAACAACGATAACAATAACGGCAACGAGAACAGTAACGGCAATAATAATCGCGCCGATAATCACCCAAACGGTTGTACGAATCATTTTGCGAATGATCTGAAACAAATATTATCCTCATTTAATGTTGCCGGTAAACATTGGATTATCCGGCAATACGATCATGAAGTTCAGGGCGGCAGTGTTATTAAACCGTTAATTGGTGTTGCCAATGACGGACCGAGTGATGCGGCGGTGGTGCGTCCGCGATTGGATTCACGGCGCGGGTTGGTACTTTCATGCGGAATGAATCCGCTTTACGGTGATCTTGATCCCTATCGTATGGCTGCGTCGGGTATTGATGAAGCGGTACGCAATGCTGTTGCGGTTGGCGCAGACCCGAAAACCATTGCACTGCTCGATAATTTTTGTTGGGGCAACACGGATCGTCCCGAAACACTCGGTTCACTGGTTGAAGCGGCGTTGGCGTGTTATGAAATTTCACTCGGTTTCGAAATGCCGTTTATCAGCGGCAAGGACAGTCTCAACAATGAATTTCGTCCGGTCAATGCGGAACCGATTGCGATTCCGCCGACATTGCTCATTTCTGCAATCGGACAAATTGATAATGTGGCAACCTGTGTTACTATGGATTTGAAACAACCGAACAATATTTTATATCAAATTGGTGAAACGAAAAACGAATTAGGCGGTTCGCATTTTGCGTTAATCCGAAATTTACGAAACGGCGAAGTACCGTCATTGGATGTTCCGCAGGCGAAAAGATTGTATGAAACGTTACATCAGGCGATTCGGCATGGTATTGTGCGAAGCGTCCACGATTTGAGTGAGGGCGGTCTTGCTGTTGCTGTTGCGGAAATGTGTTTTGCCGGCGGGTTCGGAGCGGAGTTGACCGGAACATTTGATCTTGTTTCCTTATTCAGCGAATCCAACAGCCGGTTCGTTGTCGAAATTGAACCGATTCACCTTCCCTCATTCGAATCATTCTTTGCCGGATTACCGCTCCGCAAACTCGGTAAAGTTGTTGCAGAAAAAACGCTCCGTTTCGGTAATACTTTTGCAGTAAATATTGATGATCTCAAAACCGTATGGAAACAACCATTGGATTGGTAGAAAAACGTAACTGTTCCTGTAAAATCGTTCATACGGAATTGTACGCATCGTACTTTAAAATTTGGTGTAACTATTCAACATTCGGCGTAACTATTCAGTTATTGTAATATTTTAGTGGAATTTTTGTTTGGTCGTTAACGACGATGTTTACCCCGTCTTTGTGCCATCCTGCCGCATGTGGTCTTTTTGCCGCCTCACTGTCGGGGCATTGGCTTAAATCTCCAACTGTTTGCATAAAAACATTATTGAACATTATTGAATATTATTTATTTTCTATTTCATTATGAACATTTCAGAATATTGTCTTGACATGGCAACTCGTGCCAAAACCGCATCGCTTCAAATGCCGGGTGTCAGCGGGGCACAAAAAAACGCATGGCTGGAACGTACCGCCCAATTGATTGAAGAAAAAAAGGACTACCTTTTGTTCGAAAATCAAAAAGATATTGCCGCCGCACCGGATTTCGGTTTGACTCCGGCGGAAACAGATCGCCTTTTGCTCAATCCCAAACGGCTTGATGAAATTGTTACGGCATTGCGCGAAATAGCAATGTTTCCTGATCCGGTTGGAAGTATTATCGAATCAACAATTCGTCCAAACGGTATTGAAGTTCAAAAAGTTCGTGTTCCGCTTGGTGTTGTTTTTTTCATTTACGAATCACGCCCCAATGTTACAACGGATGCAGCGGCTATTTGTATCAAGAGCGGTAACACGGTTATTTTACGCGGCGGTAAAGAAGCCGTCAATTCTAATAAAGCGTTGGCGGACATGTTATCGCACGCTGCCGAAGAAACCGGATTGCCGAAAAACGCCGTGCAACTTGTTCAATCCACTGACCGTAACGCGGTGGGTGAATTTCTCAGAATGCCGGACAAGATCACGGTTACAATTCCGCGAGGCGGTGAAAGTCTTATCCGGCGTGTTACCGCCGAAGCCATGATGCCGGTGATCAAACATTTTGCAGGTAATTGTCACGTTTATATCGACCAATTTGCCGATCCTGATATTGCGGAAAAAGTTCTCATCAACTCGAAATGTCAACGAATGGGAGTTTGTAACGCGGCAGAATCGTTGGTGATTCATCAGGCGGTTGCCGATTCCTTGTTACCGCGATTGACCAATTCGTTATTGCAACAGAATATTGAATTGCGCGGTTGCCCCAAAACATGTTCCCTCATTCCTGAAGCGGTTCCGGCAACAGATATTGATTTTAAGACGGAATTTCATGGACCGGTGATTTCCGTTAAAATTGTCGAATCACTCCGCGAAGCGATTGATCATATTAATTGTTATAGCGATGGACATACGGAGGCAATCATTACGAAAGACGTTAATTCGGCTCGTGAATTTACGTCACGGATTGACAGTTCTGCGGTGATGGTCAATACCAGTACGCGATTCAATGACGGCGGTCAATTCGGATTGGGCGCGGAAATCGGAATCAGTACAGACAAGTTTCATGCACGCGGTCCCTGCGGTATTAAAGAACTGACAACATACAAATATGTCGTTTACGGAAATGGTCAGATTCGTGAATAATTCACGATAAAATAATTCACGATAATAAAAATAGGCGGTTGATTACGGAATTTCTGGTGAATAGATACAATTTTTTTTAACACGAAACACACGGAATTTCACGAAAAGGATTTTATGTAATTTTTAGTGTGTTTCGTGAAATTTAGTGTGTTTCGTGTTTAAAATAGACAGTTACGCCCTGCGTTGTTCGACTTAACCCCCAAACACGGGGTAAACCCCGTCGTTAACTATTAATAGGTTGAAAATAAAAAATTGAATTATTAGAGTTCCCAATTACTGATTGTTTCCTATTTTGAGGTGTGAAATAGACCGTAAAAAAACACCGTGCCACTATTCTTCTAAATTGAAGAATAAAGACACGGATTTATTGTCGCAATAACAATCCCATTCGACAATTTATAATTTTATGATTTATGATTTATGATTTATAAACCATAAGTTATTGTTTATCGTTTGAATTGGTTTCGCTAACTTCGGGAGTTTTTAATTCCGTTTCCGTTTCGGTTTTTTCAGCGGCAACCGGATTCTCCGACTCTACAGCGGTATTGGTTTCATTTTTGGCTTCTTTGCCCTTTCCACCGCAACAACCGCTTTTTGCTTCGCTTTCTTGTGAAAGTTTTACCGCAACAGTTTCGGCATTTTTACCTTCACTACAACAACTTTTTTCACCGTTGGCGTTTTTGGAATCGGCAGTTTTGGCTTTGTCTTTACCGCCGCAACAACCGCCTTTGGCTTCGCTTTCTTGTGAAAGTTTTACTGCAACAGTTTCGGCATTTTTGCCTTCACTGCAACAACTTTTCTCGCCGTCTGCATTTTTTGCGACATTTTTATCGCTGTTATTGCAACAATCGCTTGTGTTTGCGTCATCATGTTCGCAAGGCAAACCGGTTTCAGGACAAAGTTTTACCGTTCCTTTTTCGGCGGATTTCACCTGCTTTATTTTGACAAGGTAAGTTGCAAACTCTTCCTTGCTCAAAACGCCGTCTCCGTTTTTGTCCGCACTCGCAAATCTTGCGTTGACTTCTACCGGCGGAACCGACGGACTGTTACTAATTTGTGTGTGTGCATAAATAACAACAACACAAATTATCAAACATGTTACTACGCTAAGTCCAACTAAAATAATTTTTTTCATGGTTCTAAATTTTTGTTA
>JAIROD010000206.1 GCA_031257725.1 Planctomycetaceae bacterium
GGTTGTTCTTTTGTATGACCTTTTTTAGGAACGCCATCGGTCAAACGAAACCAATCAGACGTTAACCATTCGACAAGCGACAACTCGCTGTCACGCAAATCATCAATGGTATCTATACCCATGATTTCCAATGTTTCACGACGTAACTGAAATTCTACGCGGGTAAGATAATCCGGCAATTCACCTCCGCAACAATATTCCGCTATCATCTTTAACGAATATTCATCACCGGTATCAAATAACTGTTTTCGTTTATCGTAACAACGGATAAAAATCTCTCGACCGAACGCAAATGAACTCATATTGCTGGATTCAACATAGAAATTCCCTTTTTTCGCACGCTTAACAACACAACCCTTAGAGACTAAACCGGCATACTCTGCAACAGGACGCGTGGTCATTACTTGCATATCGACACGGGAAATCTTTTCCTCCGTTACAGAAAAACCTATTTTTCGTAACCATACCACAAACTCATCATGCACGTCAAACAAAGAACAACCACAAAGACACTCAAAACCGAAACGGACTCGCACCGCTTGAAAATGCTGCGACGGATCATGGTGAATATAAACCCGCCAACCGCCGCCTTCTAATATGTAGCGATAATAAACGCATTCACCGCCGCCTGCACCATGCGCTCTTAATACAAAATAACGTCCGCCAACTTCAACAGAGGTTACTTCACCATCGACACGCTTAGAATTGAGACGCTCGATAAGCCGGTTAAATATCTCTAAATTCCAAACACCCTGAAAACCACTTTCGAAACCGCCATCATATCCACCCATGCACACACCGCCCATTTTTTGACTTTCGTGTTTTGTGGGGGGGGTGTTACCGACCGCCCCAACGGACGGGGACAGCCCGCTCTCAGGTTCGCGGGCTTTTCCCGTTTCGTGTTGGTGTTGGACGAACAACGGCATCTCAAACGACATACCTAAATCATCCGAAGAATCGTACAGCATATCATCTAATGTTGCACTGATTGGCAAATCTTCCTCTAGCATCACATTGTAACGGCGATGCAAACGTTCTCGAATTGATGCTCGTTGTGATGGTGAACCGGACACCAAACGCGGATCAGAAGTCAACTCTTCATACGTTTTCATTTTTAGCTCCTTCAAGTAAATTGGTTCTAATGGATTGAACAGACCAACGAACTAATGAATTTTCACTATTTAACGTATCACTTATCACTGATACAACATCTAAAAACAATTCATTACTCTGATTATTTTTGATTGATTCCGGTAGAAATGTTACGGACACAAAAAACTGTGTGACTTTGATACCGGGAAAACTCGCCAACTCAGTTAAATCATTTTCTTGTTGCATTTTTTGAAACCTTAAGTAAATTTGTTCTAATGAATTGAACAGACCAACGAACTAACAAATTTTTACTGCCTCTTCAAAAATTAAAGAGCGAAAAAACTGTTTCCTCATTTACAAATTCTCCCAACAACGCAAAACGCAAATCTGCAATTACACTACACGAATCCCGTGTAGCTAATAGTGTAAAATTATATACATGCTCTTCACCACTCCTCGATAGCGTAGCTAAGAATTGAATTCGAAAATAACCACTTCCGCAGGCAATTCCCAACTCAATTGTTTCAGGGATTGTACCGTAGTTCAAATAGTACAACGCTCGTTTGTAACATTTTTCAACCGTCTCCCTATCTATAACGCTCACCAAACATTCAGAATTTCGCTTAAATCTACCCCTAAACTCAATACCTAATATACTCACGGTTACATCATACACGTTTCGCATAAATTTATCTCCAAATAAATGAATCAAAAAAACCACTATTCATAAGTATTTTTTTGTGTCGCAAAAAGGTTACTAAGAAAGTGGTTTTTTATCTCATTATCGTAAAAAATTTACTAAGTTTTTTACACATACCTTTTCGCGACATGCGTAATATTATAGCCTTTCTGAAAATCTGTAAAGGCACGCGAGGCGGCAAGACGATCACAGTGTACCAACAACATGAAACAGTATCTGATTGGAATCCACAACTATCACGATACCAACAACTCTTTACCAGCCAGCCGTTGTCAAATTCCATTGAATAATAATTATGATTGTTCGATAAATTTTGTGTTGTTTCCTTTCGTGGAACAACAGGCTGCTTACGAAACAACAATTTATGGTTATCCCACATTTACTCCAACTCCATCTATCGCCAATTCACCGGCAATGAATAACGTTTCATTTAAGGCTTTCGGCTGTCCTTCCGATCCCTATTTTGGAATATGTTGGAATGTTTCCGGTGGAAATCCGATTTCACGGAGCAACATAGTGTACAGTGCCGCCGATACAGTTATGCGAAACAATTACAATGCGAGCATCTTTCCTCCACCTGCCGGATCAACAGGATCCGTTCCCGGAAATGAGGATTATGATGCGGCTTCCAACCGTGCGCCTTTCTCGCCATTTATGTGGAAAGAACTCGGTGCAGCTAACGATGGTACATCGAATACGATTGCAATTAGCGAAACGGCAACACCGAAAGAAACCAGCGATAATGCCATACGCGGCGGTATTGCTACAAGTTGCGGTACAGGTATTCATACCAATCCTAAAACAAACTGTTTCGATAAACGCGATCCGGCAAACCCTAATTATTTCAAAACTACCGTAACTTACCATTCACTACGTGGTGCAAGAGTAGATCGAGGACGACTTGCTTATGGCGGTTTTAATACAGTTCTTCCGCCCAATTCACCAAGTTGTGCAGTCAATGGACCAGGAGATACCAGTGATGATGGCTATGGTTTAATGTCATCATCAAGTTATCATCCCGGCGGAGTTAATTCCGGTTTTCTCGACGGCAGTGTTCATTTTGTTCAGGATGGAATTAATTGCGGTAATTTAAGTACCGCACCAGTTCGTACCGGAACAAGTCCATTCGGTGTTTGGGGTGCCGCCGGTTCCATTAATGGCGGTGAAAGTACGTCACTCAATCAATAAACCAACCAACCAACCAACCAACCAACAAACAAACTTATTTATGAACAATATATTCATGAACAATTATTTTTTCTTTCCTCTGTTTGTGTTTTTGGGAATCATGTTTGTCGGCTGCGTCAACGACGATTCCCGACCGGCGGATATGCCGAAACTCGTTCCATGTACTGTAACGATTTTGAGCGAAGGACAACCGCTTCCCCATGTCGAGGTTGATTTTCACAGTGCCGATCCTGATTTCAAATGGCAAGCCGGCGCAACAACAGACGCAAACGGTGTTGCGAAAATGGTTACGTACAGCCGTTACTTTGGTGCAGTGGAAGGAGAATACGCCGTTACAGTTACAAAATTGGAGCGGGAAACTTTCGACCCGGAACATCCGCCGAAATCGGTTAAGGTATTTACATTGACCGATCCGCAATACATTGACCCCCAAACCACTCCGTTAAAAATTAACGTTTCCGGTAAAACGGTTCAATCGTTTGATGTCGGTAAAACAGGAAATACTGTTCTTCGGCAAGAAAGTACTCAATAATTTCTATTACCAATTTCTAAAAAACTCCGACAAACGAAATTGATTATTTTTTTCAAATCGTTTCAGAATTTTAAGGAAACAATTGCAGGTAGGTAAACATAAGATTACCTACCCATTTGATTATTGATCTCTTCTCGATTAAAATAATCGGGTTGTTCGTTTTTTGTTAGATTTTCGTGTTGCGGAATAACACGGAATAGAGAATTATTTTAATTTTATGTAAACATAAGGAGTTTTCAATTATGAAACGATTATTGCTTTTGATGTTGTTTTGTTTTTCAACCGTTTTTGTTTCCGCTCAGGATAAATATGTAACAATTTCGGAACGGCAAATTCCGATTGCTTATGAGGTTGATGTGTTGGTTGTCGGCGGTTCAACGGGAAATGTTGCAGCGGCTATCGAATCACAAAAAGCCGGAGCAAAAACAATGCTCATTACACAATATCCCTATCTCGGTGAAGATTTAACCGCAACACTCAATCTTTGGCTCGAACCCGATGAAAAACTCGATGACCCGTTTGCCGCCGCAATCTTCAATGACCCCAATCGCGGATTGCCCACTCCATCGTCCCTCTTAATCCTTCAAGCCGGTAACAAAATTTCTTTTACGTATAAAATTGAACAACCCATCGACAAAGCACATCCCGAAACAAATAAAAAAAATCGGCTTGCCGATGG
>JAIROD010000389.1 GCA_031257725.1 Planctomycetaceae bacterium
CGTAGGGACGCAATATTGGTGAAATTGATGCTTGGTGTTTTTCTACCAATATTTCGTCCCTAACGGGACGTGCGTTTTTAATCGACATCATTTTCTACCAATAGGTTGTCCCTAACGGGTAACTGTCTATTTTGTTTTTTTTGTTTTTTAACACGAAACACATGAAATTTCACGAAAAGGTTTTTTTATGTAATTTTTCGTGTGTTTCGTGTATTTCGTGTTAAAAAACAAAATAGACAGTTACGTTTGATTCTGTTCATACTACTAAGGTTGTTTTAAAAAATGGTTCGGAAAAATCAGGTTGAAAATAAGGTTGTCCGGTGTCTTTATTCAACATAAGGCTGAATAGATACCCTTCGATCACTAACGCCCCCCAAAAAAAATGCGAAACAATCAGAAAAATCATTCAATCTCGAAAGAAATATTTTCAAGATTCCGTTTGAGTTCGGTACTGTTTGTTTTCGGGGCTTAAAACTGTTTTTCCAGCCAGTTCACGGCAGTTCTATTAGTAGTGACTGCACTCGAAGAGGTGTCGTCCCATCCCGGAATGGGGGTATTGATTAATTCTAGTATTTCACGTTTACTGCCGATATCAAGATCATTTATGGTAATAGCGTGCATTAATTTCTTAGACTTTACTTTTAAGTCCGTTAAAGTCCCTTCCCTGTCAATTTCCGCAATCCAGTCATTGCAACGAACTAACGCTTCTACATCGGGAACCAATAATTTCCACTTATTATATGCGGGCAAAAGAGTATCTGTCGGTTCGCCTTCTTTGAAACGCTTTATAGCGGAAGAATAACCATACTCATAATCTGAGGCTGTTATTTCTTCCTTTATACTGTTAATTTGATCTTGAATAGACCGATTCAAATATCGTGCTTGTTGTTTTGCACTTTGATATTTACTGTCTAAATCTTTTATTTTTGCATCGACTTGATTTTTTAACTTTCCCAATTCCTTGTCAGATGAAGGAACCAACTTTGTTACTGTATTTCCTTCATCATCGGTAACCGTCGTCTCAACCAAACTGCCGCTTTCTTTTTTGATACTGTTACATACCGTCGTACATAGACACAACAAAAAAAACAAAAAAAGACCTATCAGAGCACACCCACAGCCATCATCCTTATTATTAGACATTTTACTTCTCCTGTTTTTTAATAATATTTTTAATAATACGAGGAAATGATTGTTACAGTAAATCATTATCCGTAATTTTAATACTTGGACGGTTTAACTCTGATTTAATAGCTTCAGATATATTTCCGTGCAAAATATCGTCCGCTGTTTTCTTAAATTCAATAGTTTTACGTTTGATTTTTTCGTCAATATCACAGAACTCCGATATTTGTGAAGGGGAGAGTCTAAAAGATTCAATATTTTTTCCGGCAAGATAAAAATCGCGGTATTTGACATAATCTTCAAGATTCTGTTTTACCTGCTGTAATTTTTGCCGCATTGGCAGTTTATAGGGTTCCAACTGTTCAACAGATTGCGAACTAATTGCAGCACCGTGATTATTCGATTCTATTTTTGCATTCAGTGTTGCTATATTGTCCTTGTAGAGTCTCAGGGCATCATAACATTGTTTCCCTGACCATTGCCGGTCACCGACTGTAATCTTTTTTTGCAAATCCGCTGGAGTTGCATCTGCGAATTTAGGCATACCGTTGGCAATCATTGCATCTTGCACTATTTTGTAAGCTGATTTTTCTTTTTCAATCTCTTCGGAATGAAAATCGTTCATTCTTTGGTCAACTTTTGATGAAGTATCCATCTTGGTAATCCTGCTACAAAATTCCGCATACGTCCGTTCCATTTTTGCAAACTCGGCAACAGCGATTTCATAGTGATATTTATCTTTGAACTCCTCCTCTAATTTTTTGATTTGCCCTTTCGTGATTGTTGCCGTTGTACTGCCTAAATCAGAAACCTCCGCGCAACCCATAAAGAACAAAACAATAAGCGACGACACAAACAAATTTTTCGTAAACATTTTTTTCCTTTACTATTTTTCCCCCATCTTATGATGGATTGACATTGTTAAAAACACCCCACTTTCGACCCAAAACCAATCGCGAAGCTACAAGCCTCGCCGCCGACCAAAAATTGAGTATTTGTGAACTGAACCAAACTAATTTAAAATCCCATTTGCCCCACCGAGTGTCTTGGAATCATTCCTCTCATTGGGCATCTGAATTGAACTATTCATTAAAAAAATGTATATCAGTGGAATATTTTTTTTTTAACTATTCAGTTGTTTCCTCCGAAGGACCACCCCTTGCCCCTCCGAAGGAGGGGAATAATTCCCCTCCTTCGGAGGGGCAAGGGGTGGTCATTCGGAGGAAACAACTGAATCGTTAAAAAAAAAATATTCCACTGATATATTACAATTATTAGAGATGCCCGATTGATTGTAAAATAGACAGTTACCTTTTTTTGTTAACTTCGATTCACGTTTAGTTGGCATAATAACCTCCCTGTTTTGAGTAGAGTAATTGCGGTAAACCATAAACCACAAAGATATTAAAGAAATAAAGATTAACTAGTCTTGAAAGATATTTCAAGACCTATTTTACACACCCTACCCTACGGGACAGAAAAAGTTCCAACGGTTAAAACCGTCGGCTACAATGGAACTCACCGTATTTTCATAACCACAAAATTCGGTATAATCAGAAAAATAATCTTTCCAAATTAAACCCCGCTTGAAATTTCAATGTCCTCTGTCTAAAATATGCCAATGGTAATCAATAGGGAAAAAATGGTAATCAAATAGGGAAAAGAAGACAGGACGAAAAGAACCCATAATCAAGATCAATATTGGTTTTTGACCAATGGTATTTTTAGAGAGACCTCCAATATTAAAAATTTCAAATATTCCGATAAGTTAATGTATCATTCAATTGTTCTTGTTAAACAAGTTCCCGATACCGCCAATATTACGGCAAACGCGATGAAGGAAGACGGAACGGTTAATCGTTCGGCATTGCCAGCGATTTTCAATCCTGAAGACCTGCACGCTTTGGAAGCCGCACTTGATATAAAACAACGTTTTGGCGGTACGGTAACTGTTCTTTCGATGGGACCGCCCAAAGCGGCTGATGTTTTGCGGGATTGTTTGTTTCGTGGAGCGGATCGGGCTGTCTTGATTACGGATCGGCGTGCAGCGGCAAGTGATACGCTGGCAACAAGTTATATTCTTGCTCAGGCGGTGAAAACGGTGAATCATTTCGATTTTGTTTTTACCGGTCGTCAGGCAATTGATGGTGATACCGCCCAAACCGGACCGCAATGCGCCGAAAAACTCGGAATTCCGCAAATAACCTACATGGAGGAAATAACCGATATTCAAAACGGTCAGGCAACTGTTCGGCGAAATATCGGGAATGGTTGGGAAATGGTTCGGGTTAAACTGCCGGTTCTTTTGACAGTAATCGAAACCGCCAATACTCCGCGTCCTTGTTCGGCTAAGCGAATGATGAAATACAAAAATAATCGGATTCCCGCCGAAGTGCCGCCGGAACAAATCAATGAACTTAAAACCAAAAACCGACTCATCGAACAATGGAATCTCGATGATATCGGCGCAGACTTGAACCGTTGCGGAGTTGCCGGTTCACCGACAAAAGTGTTCCGTATTCAGTCGATTATTTTGAAAAAAGAAGGATTTACCGAAATGCCTCCGACAAAGGACGGAATCACAACGTTGATTCATGAACTGGTCAACGATAAAACATTAGGGTAAATACACGGCAACTTCTAAAAATTGCAGACGAAGACAATTTTTTTCGACAAAATAGACATGAATTACCGGATGATTTTATTTAATTTTATCCTGTCAATTTGTAAATCCCGTCAAAAAAAGGTTTTTGGAAGTTCCTTATGGTAATAAAATTTGATCTGGAATCGTCAAATTCGTTATACTTCTTATTTTTTGGCATAATTTTTCCTGATTCCGACGATTTTTTTGTTTTAAAACTGTTCGAATCACAAAAACAAAGTAAACTTTGACGGTATTTTTTCTTTTTTTCTGATTACGAAGAGTTTTCATGGATAGACGGCGTGTTGTGATTACAGGTATGGGGTTGGTTAGCCCTTTACCTTATTCTCTGGATCATTTTCAGGAAGCCTTAGTTTCCCGAAAAGGGGCGGTTCGTCCTTTTCTTTGGAATGGTAAGGCGGTGAATCGGGTTTCTGTCGCCGCTCCTGCAATCTTTGAAGGAACCATAGAAGATTTTGATTTATGCGATACCGGACATAAAAAAATTATCAAAAAAGCACTGAAAGTCATGTCGCGTGAAATTCAGATGGCGGTTGCATCGAGTTGCCGTGCGCTTCATCATGCCAATATCAAATTTGGTCAATTTCCGTCTCATCGTGTCGGAATCTCATTTGGTTCGGATTATATTTTAACAACCGTTGAAGATGTTATTGATGGAATTCGGGCTTGTTGCCATAGTTTAAAAGATTCCAAAAATCGAAATGGTTCAAAAAGTTCAGAAGATTCAAAAGATTCGGAAAACTCGAAAACATTGGAAACCGGAGCAGGTTTTGATTTTTCCCGTTGGGCATCAGAAGGGCTGACAAAGATGCAACCGCTTTGGCAACTAAAATATTTGCCCAACATGCCGTCAAGCCACATTGCTATTATCAACAATTTTCATGGTCCAAGCAATTCGATTACATTGCGGGAAGCTTCTGTCGGAGCTTGTGTTGGTGAATCGGTGGAGATTATTGCATCCGGTCGTGCGGATGTTATGCTTGTCGGAACAACCGGCAGTCGGTTGCATCCGTTAAAAATGCTTCACGCTGTTCAACAGGAAGAAATTACGTCAACGGAGTGCAAACCTTTTGATCAAAACCGTGACGGGACAGCTCTTGGCGAAGGAGCCGGAGCGGTTGTTTTAGAAGAGTTGGAACATGCTCAAAAACGCAATGCAACTATTTGGGGCGAGGTGGTGTGCGGTTCTTACCGAACCTGTTATGATCGAATGAAAACAGACCGAAGGCGTGAAGTCATTCGGAGTGTTTTGTGCGATGTACTGAGGCGTAGCGAAATGGAGCCGGAACAGATCGGTCATATCAATGCTCACGGACTTGGAAGCCGTGAGTCGGATTATGCGGAGGCGTTGGCGATTCACGATGTGTTTGGGAGTCGGCAAAAACCAATTCCATTGAGTGCGGCAAAGGGATTTTTCGGCAATCTTGGAGCGGGAAGCGGAACTGTCGAATTGATTATTGGGATTCTGGCGTTACAACGGGGATTATTATTTCCGACGTTGAATTTTTCAACACCTGATCCTGAATGTCCGATAACACCGAATCGGGAAAACAACACGCCGAGTGGTCAATCGTTCATTAAGATTGCCGTGAACCCTCAAGCTCAGGCTTCGGCAATTCTTGTCCGGCAATTCCGATAAAGTAAAACGTTTCACCGAAACAATATCAAGAATTGACAATAAGATGAAATTGTTTATAAT
>JAIROD010000458.1 GCA_031257725.1 Planctomycetaceae bacterium
TCATCAATCCCGAACCACAACAAAAGCGGTTACGGATTCGTTATCGGTAATAATTAGGACACCTTTGTTGTCTTTATCGGAAACTACGGCTAAACCGGTTAAAAATTTACCAAAGGAAAAGGAATCAACTGCATGACCGTTATGGTCAAAAACAAACACGCTGCCTTGCGGCGACGGAATAATCCACTCCTCAACCTTATCACCAACAATATTACCGGTAATAATCTGTTCAACGGATTCATGATATTCACCGCTTGGTAACGGCTGATTCCATAAGAACTTGCCGTTTCGATTACAAAGTGCAAACCGAACATCATTTTTCATTTCGTTAGCGTGGAGAACGCCAATCTCCGATTGACCATCGCCGTCAATGTCCGCAACATTAAACCAAAGAATTTGCCGTCCTTCATCCAATTTCGGAGCCGTAAGATGTTTTCCCTGCAAATCATAAACCGAAAGCAAACTTTGTTGTTCCTTCACTTCGTCAATACATAGAATTTCACGGTTATTGCCTAATTGGAATGAATCAACCTGAAACGGCGAGGAAATCGAATCATCTTTCCAGATTTCCTTCCCTTGCCCATCAACAGCACGAACCGAATCTTTACCATCATCCAAAGCAATCACCCCAACAATCATTGCCGGAAATTCATTGCGGTGAACATCGTCGCGGTGAACGTCGTTGTTGTGAACGTCGTTGTTGTGAACGTCATTGCGGTGAACATCAATAAACCTGAAATCGGCAATCCCTAATTTTACGCCTTCAATTGTATCCGGTGAATAAGAAAAAACCGGTTTCAATGAATCGTTAAAAACATGCACCGCACTGCCGCCAACGGATGAAATACCGATATAACGTTTACCGGTTTCATTGGTTCCCGTCCGAATCAGAGTCAGAAGTTCATCGTTGTTCAACCCTTCCGGTTTGAGCTTTTGCAGTAATTTTCCCGACAAATCGAAAATCGCTAAAAAATTGCCTTCGCAAGGAACAAGCAGCCGGACGCCGGAATCGGAGGGCAAGACGGTGATATTGCCTGTACCGGTGAGGGGTTGTTTCCAAAATTCTTTGAGAGTAAAAGTTGCCGGTGATTTGGGCGGGTCAGCCTGAATCAATCCTTTTTCCGCCGGCATGTCGGATTCAGGCGGAACTGTTGCGTAATAGTCTTTTTCAACCATCAACCGAAGCTCTTTACGATGATCTTCCCGCATTTGATTAAGAACTGCAAGCGGATTTTCAGGTTTTTTCTCGGCAGAGGAAATAAGTTCACCCGGTTGAAATTCCGAAACCGGTTGAGCATCCTGCGGTTGCTGCATTTGAAAGGCTTCCGGCACAATATCGTAATCAAATTGGGCATCGCTTAAATCAATCCGAATGAGCTGAATACTTTCAAATCCCTGCGGAACCGGCAACCCTTCAACATAATAATCAAACCGAAGTAAAGCGTTATTGGTTCGGCTGATCCAAAGTAATCGATTGCCTTCGGAATGGGTTACACGAATCACATCACACGGTGTTTCGCCAATCCATTGAGGATCAAGAAATTCTGTTTCCGAACCTTCCGGTAACAGCGTTTTAAGCGGAGATTCCGCAAAAAGTAAAATGAGTTGCGGTGGAAACCGGAGAATAGCGTCCGGTAAACCAACATCCATCGCCTGATCCAAAAACATATCCCCAAAAATGACATCAAGCGACCAATCTTTCGGCGTTGGAAACCGTAACACCTGATTCGGCAATGGACGTATTTGAGCAAAACAATCTTCACCGTCGGAAACTAATTTTCCCTCATTAATTTCAAGCCGTAAATTATTGGGTGATTGAAAGGCAACCGTACAAAGCCATGTAGCCGGTTCGATATCGGGATTGGTCATTTTACCGATAATCCGCACTTCGCCATGATCCGAATACGACAAAGCCGACTTATAAGCAAGAACCGTTTTTTCAAGAAGTTGTCGCGGTGTTTGATCGACAGGAGGTTTGGGCGGATTAAGCGGTTGATTGGCAATACCGGAATCTTTCGGTGTTGAAATGTTAGGGTTGTTGGCGGGATTGGTTTTGTTGGGGGGATTGGTTTGAGGTTCTGTGGTTGGCTTGGGCGTTGGCGAAACGGAACGATCCCAACAACCGGATATCAAACAACATCCAATCAATAGAAATATCAATAGAAAATGAAAAAAACGAAATAATGGCATCTGCTTCAATTACAAAATCTCACAACATATTAAATATTAAGTTAGGAATTTGATTCGTAAAAATCACCGTGAAAGATATTCTCCAATGCAGCCGACAGTTTTAACCGTCAACTCTATTCTATTCCGTTCCGTTATTCCGTTTATTCTGTACTAAAATTCCTTCCATTCTTTCACGAGGCGGAACAATTAGTAAAAACAAAAAGAATGTAATACAACAGATAAAGATCATAGCAGAAGGTATCGGTGTTTTCAATACCTCTTGAATGAAACAAAACAACCAATTTCTTTACACTTCAAAGTACGTACTTTAAACTTGAAAGCGGGTGCGTTAAACTTTAATAACTATTCGGTAGCGGTGAATAACGCCGTTTTTTGTCCCGTCAGGGACAACATCTTGGTAGAAAACAATGTTAAATAAAAAAAATCGTCCCGTTAGGGACGAAATGTCGGTAGAAAAAACAAAAAATCGAAAGATCACCAACATTGCGTCCCTACGGGACGCAAACCATTGGGGCAATAATACCGTTTTTCTACCAATATGTCGTCCCTAGCGGGACGCAAACCATTGGACAATACCGTTTTTCTACCAATATGTCGTCCCTAGCGGGACGCGAATCATGTTGCCATGCCGTTTTCTGTTTGTGGGTGACGGTCAATGGTAACGGTTGGGTTGTCCGCAACATTCCGGTTGCGGCTCTGAGTGTTGTTTCTGCTCTCCGTTCTCTATTTTCTGTTCTCCGTTCTCCATTCTCTGCTATTTTTGCCTATTTTATCTAACCCGAACAACACTTACAAAAAGACCAACTGTTGCTATTTGTATTGGCAAAAAATCTAACATTATTAAAACTTACGAATCAATCAATTCGATTATTAAAGACTGGAACTCCGGATTGTTCCTCACATCCGGTCGTAATCCTTTTCTGACGATAAAAAGAAAAATCAGTAAAAAGCGAACAAACGTTAGGATGACGTAATACGGAAACCAAACGAAGGTTCCACAATGTGCAACGGCGCCCCTTGGTTTAAGGAGATGATCGCGTGACAAGAATTTATACAAATGTTCCGGCAATGGTTGCACGAAGCAATCTCGGCCGCAATATGAGTGCGCTGGAAACCTCGCTGGAACGGTTAAGTACCGGTTTCAAAATCAATGGCGGTAA
Source organism: Planctomycetaceae bacterium (assembly GCA_031257725.1). Lineage (GTDB taxonomy): Bacteria > Planctomycetota > Planctomycetia > Pirellulales > Thermoguttaceae > WRKP01. The sequence continues at coordinate 3,351 of JAIROD010000458.1, forward strand.
AGATGATCCCGCCGGTTTAATCGCCAGTGAAATCCTTCGTTCCGATATGACCGGTATCAAAACGGCAATCAAAAATACCGAACGGGCTAATATGATGATTGCCACCGCCGACAGCGCACTCAATGAAGTTACCAACCTGCTCAACGATATTCGCGGTCTCGTCACCGAAGCCGCCAACACCGGAGCAATGAGCGCAGAAATGATCGCCGCCAACCAACTCCAAGTCGATGCTTCTCTCGACGCTATTGACCGAATCGCCTCCCAAACAACCTTCATGGGCTTGAAACTGCTCGACGGGACGCTCGATTTCGATTTGACCGGCGTAAATCGGAACGATCTCCAAGATCTCTCCGTCCATCAAGTTACCTTCGGTTCCGATAAAACCCCCGTTGATGTCAATGTTACCGTGCGTCAGGCAGCGGAAAAAGCCGCATTGTATTTCAATAATCCCGCTTTGGCAGAAGATATCGTTTTACAATGGGGCGGAAATTACAGTTATTCAACCCAATCGTTTCAACGCGGAGCAACAGTCACCGAAATTGCCCGTGTGGTCAACGCCTCCTCCGACGCGACCGGAGTGATCGCCGAAGTCGGCTCCGACGCTATCCCCGGTACCATCTTAACAAGCAGTCTCGGACTCAACAATGATATTATCATCACCGCTGGGAATGCCGGTCTCAACGGCGGGAATGTCGAAATCAAATATCTGAAGGGAACTTCGGAAGGAATTACCGTAAAATATGAAGAACCAATCGATAAAAATTCCCCCGCCAAACTTTTGGTCTATCTCCAAACAGAAGAATATAAAAACGCCGTCGCCGATGATGTGGACAACACCGTTTTTGTCAACGGTCAATCAGTTCATGACAACAACGCTCTGAAATTTGAAGCCAATATTCCAGGCGCACAATACAATGACGCGAATATTCATTTTGTCGATGGACGTTTTACTCAAGCGAATTTCGGTGATCCCACTGTCGGAAATGATCCGAACAATCCTTACGGTGTCGCGGGACATCAGTATGCCTACTATAACGACGAACCAACTGTTGCCAAAGCATTGTTCGGCGATGTGAACGGATTAACCAATATCACCAATTTGGACAATGGTGCGTATTTTACGATTCAGTCCAAAGAAGCCGGCTCCACCTATAATAATGTTGCGATCACCTTTTTGGATGACACGAACAACAGAGAAGTTCCCGCCGGAAAAGCAGTTCAGGCAAGGTATGTGGAAGAGGTTGATGAGGTGGACGGAAGCATTTCAAAGACGTTGAAAATCTATTTCAAAGACGGAGCAACGATTCAACAGGTTCAGGATGCGTTGAAACTCGAAGGACATTTTGAACTCACCGTTTCCAACAGTGAGGTTTTGACTACGACATTGACATCAGCCGATAGTTTCGATTCCGATGCCCCATTCGATCCGAGAACCGAATCGCCGGGAGGCTACGGTAACACCAACAACAGCGGCGGTGAAGCCGGAACCTTGTTTATTGTTTTGCCGTCGGACGGTGATGATCCGAGTACCGGCGAACCAATTACCGCCAATGATATTGTGGCGATGTTTGATCCCACACATCAGGCATCACGCGGAAGTGAACGTGCGGCGGATCTTTTTAATGTCTCCAGAACGGTTGATAACGACGGCACCGGAGTGATTCATCTGTACGAATATACAATCGCGGAATACACGGACGCTGATGGTGATCCAATACCCCTGACACCGAAAACCGAATTTAATCGGGTATTCCAAGAGGGAGTTACCGGCGGCGAGGTGATTAGCACGGCGGCGGAACTTGTTACCGCTCTGAATAATTCGGCTTATTGGGGAATGGAAATGTGTCCCGAACTGATTGCCGAACTCGCCGGATACAACGCCCAAGGAACTTATTACGACGCAACAACTCCGCCGGTGATTACCGCAAAACTCGCGCCGGGTAATTTTGGTAATCAGGTTGTTGCGGCGTTTGAAGAAGTTGCTTATTACGGCAATCCCAACGAAGGCAATGCTCTTCAATTTCTCGGTGAAAAAAATTCACCGAATATCCGGTTTGTGGCGGAACCGGGTAACAGTGAACTTTGGATTGACCGAACAACGGTTCCGGACAAAGTCGATTTCGCCAAAGCGATTTTAACGGCCAAAGACTCTAAAGCAAGTCTTATCGTTACCGCCAATGAAAAAGGTGAAAACTCTGATGACGTTCAATTTGTTTTTAAGCGTATCAGTGAAAATCCTGAGAGTCCGTATGCTCCCGATGTTCTGGACGACGGTCTTGACCCGAACCGCAAAAACGGCTGGGTCGAATATGATCCGGGAAAATCATACGCCGAAGCTCAGGCAACCTTCAAATCAACAGACGGTTATGATATTGCCAATACCGCGTTTTATGTTACTGCAACAGAACGCGGTGATATGTTCAATAACATACCGGTTCTCATGACCACAAGCGATACGCAGGCGGAAGCGGTTAAAGTTATTTTCGATACTAAAACGAGTCAACTTCGTGTTTCGCTTAACAGTTCGATGGTGAATCCACCGCCGGCTGGTTCTGCTCAAGGCGATGCGGCATGGTATCCGCAAATTACCGCCAATGATGTTATTGCGGCGATTAACAATGCCAATCTTGGTTTTACGGCGACGTTGTCGTATTCTCAGGATACGTTCATGATGTACGATTTATCGAAGCCGATAACAGACCCGGACGATCCGCAACCGTATGAATATCTTGTTGACTCCAACGACAGTCGTTATCCTGTTGCTTACAACGACGGAAGCGGAACCTTTGAATATTTGGGTCTTAAATTGAATCAGTTTACGGAAGTTGCCAACACGAAAGAGACGGGAGGACATCTTGGCGGAACGGTAACCGTGTGGATGACGGATCAGGAAACGATTGATGATGCGGGCGATGTTGTTGAGCGGCGGCAACCTAATGCCAATGATGTGACGGTGTTGCTTAACAACGATCAAGTTGTCGGCAGAATGTTCAACGCCCGAACTTATTCCTCTGATCCGGAATCCGGTAATGGGTATATTGATTTTGTCAAAGACGGTCCGATTGTTACCTCCGGCGGACTTGTTGAAAAAGGAGCGATTACCGTTCATCTTGTTACGGATGACAATGGTCTGGTGCAGACCACCGCCAAAAATTTGGCAACATGGTGGGATGTGCAGGACCCGAAAACGGTTGACAATATTAGTGTGAGTATTGTTCGTCCCGCCGGTGCCGTATGGGATGAGTGTAACGATCCTTACGGAGACGGACTTTTGGCTCCGACTATTTCAAGAGGGGATTGTGATGAATGGATTATCAATGATATTCAATTTGTCGGCTGGAACGATAATATCGAACAACAACATCTCGTACTGACCAAAGCAAAGGGAACAATGACTTCCGATAACGGAATCAACGCTTCCTACGACTTGATTGCCAAACAAAACGGACCGGAATATAACGGTTACACGATTGTTTACTCCAACGACAGCACCGTTACGGGACTCTATGCCGACAATTATGTGGAAGGTTCCGAAGACAATCCGTGTGATGAGCCGGAATACACCGGTTTGGACAAAGACGACTGTGACAATCTGATTACACCGCAAACGACTTCATCGAAAGGAATGCGGCTTGAACTGGATAGTGAACTCAAAACGATTACCATTCATCTTCGTGCGGGTATTACGACGGCGTATGATATTGAGCAGTTGATTGAAAACGATCCGCAGACGCGAAATATTTTCGAAGTTTTGCAACATGGCGATGGTACGGGAGTTGTTTCGATGCAGGATGATACGCTGCTTACGAAAGACGGGGCGTTACCGGCTGGCGAGTTGAACGGGGCAAAACTGTTGTTCGGAGCGGATGCCAGTGATTATTTCCTCATTTTCAAATCGCTGGAATACGGTAGTGATCAGTTTGTCGATGTTCAGGCAAGTACCACTGACGGTAAAAAAACAACTTTCGTCTTGAACGATAAAAACGGTAATATTGCCGAAAAAGTTTATGGTAAGGATGTGGAGGCGTTAATTAACGGAGTACAAGCGGTGGGGCGAGGTCTTGATGTTTCGTTGAATACGGCAACGCTTTCACTGGATATGACGCTGAATGAAACTGTGGGAACGAACACTCAATACGCAACTTCGTTTTCAATCACCGGCGGAGGTGCAACGTATCAGGTTGGTCCTGATGTTGTTTCAAACCAACAGATTACGCTTGGAATTCAAAGTGTGAACACCGTCAAGTTAGGCGGTGCTTCGGGAAAAATGTATCAACTTCGCAGCGGTCAAAATGCGTCGCTGACCAATGATACCAACAAGGCGTTCCGAATTGTCGAGGAATCAATTCTTGCGATTACCTCCACGCGAGGCCGTCTTGGAACGATGCAGAAAGCAACTTTTGAAACCAATATTAATGTTCTCAATGATACACTGGAAGCGATTACCGAAGCGGAAAGCCAAATTCGTGATACAGACTTTGCCGAAGAGACCGCCAATCTGACTCGCGCACAAATATTGGTTCAATCCAATATTAGTACGTTAGGTATTGCCAACCAGATTCCTAATTACATGCTCGGACTCCTTCAGTAACATGAGCATCAATGGCGTGCAATCTATTCAGCCGCGGTGAATGTTCCTTTTTTCTGTCCCGTAGGGACAACCTATTGGTAGAAAATGATGTCGATTAAAAACGCTCGTCCCGTTAGGGACGAAATATTGGTAGAAAAACACCAAGCATAAATTTCACCAATATTGCGTCCCTACGGGACGCGGATCATTTT
>JAIROD010000651.1 GCA_031257725.1 Planctomycetaceae bacterium
CTGAATAGTTAAAAAAAAATATTCCACTGATATATTACGAAATTTATATTTGGTGTTTTTTCTACCAACATTTCGTCCCTACGGGACGTGTGTTTTTGATTGACCTTTTTTTCTACCAATATTTCGTCCCTAACGGGACGGAATCTTTATTTTCGCAACCTGCGATTATTCGCGATTGTTACCGGCATGACTTACTCTGTCTTGGCACCAACGCGGGGTAAACCCCGCCGTTAACGATCTAACCAACAAACACACCCATCTGCGACAATCTGTGAAAATCTGTGGATAAAATAAAAACAAAAGGAATCGTCCACAGATTTTCGCAGATTGTTTTTATTGGCGGCTAAAAATGTCCCTAAAAAATTTTTTTGAAAAAAATAAAAAGCGGGTCTTGATATGTTGTTGGGACTTGTTAAAATTACACCCATTCATTTGGTTTAATTGTCTGAATTGGCAGATTAATTAGAGGTTCAATCATGATTGCAAAGCGTTTCTTCAATCCCAAAACATCCGGTATTGCGATGGTGTTTTGCGCTTTGTGTTTGTTCGTTATCATGGGAACCGAAACAAAATCGAATGCTAAAAGCCTATCCGCCAATAATAACAACTCTTTTCAACAGCAATTACTTGAACGATCACAAAAATATCTCGATTCCATCCGGCAACGATCTGCCAATTTGCCGCCGGAACTTCAGGAAAAACTTAAATTACAGACTCAAAACACTGTTAATAAAGGTCTGGCAAAATTAAACCATCCCGCTAAACTCGTTCAAAAACAAACTACTCCCGCCAATTTGACCGCTTTTTCCAACACCATACAAAAAATCGGAAAAATATCAGCGTTAAAGGTTGCGGAATTTTTGAGCCGTGATTTTTGTTGTGTAACGGAATTGGATGTTGCTGTTCGGGTCGCGCTTCCATCGTGGAATTATCGGCAAAATTGTCGGTTTACGGTAAAAAATTCCAGTACGCTGTTAGGGAGTTTTGGTTTTGGTTGTTCCAATAATAGGGCGGTTGTTGTTCCTGTTTCGCCGCGTGATATTAAAACATGGGCGAAAATTCTTGGGCAACCGGCGTTTGTTTCTATCATTGATACGAAATCTATTTCTCATCGTGTTGCAGGCGATGATTCTCTTTCAGGCTTCACTCTGATTGCCCAAACTGTTATCCAACGGAAATGAAATCGTTAATTAATAGTTAAGAAATGAATAGTGAATAGTTGCGCAGGTGTTGCGCGAATGTTGCGCTAATTTTATGTTGATTATTGATTATCGGGGAATGTGTTTTGTCTAATGGTTGTTTTATCCCATTAGTCCCTATCGTCCTTTATGTCCCTCATTTAATTACCACTAACTTTAACAAACAAATAAATAAACAAACAATTATGAGACGAATTTTTGTACTAACGATTTTGTGTTTATTCCTGAACGCATATTTTGCGGTTGGTCAGGATGCAACGAAAATTCAGCAGGCTGTTGAAAAAGGCATTGCGTTTCTTCGAACAGCTCAGGGAGAAAACGGCGGTTGGTCTGCTTCGCCGCGCAGCGGGGTTGGACCGTCCATGATTATTCTTGCCGGTTTACTGGATTCCGGCGTTAAAACGGATGATCCGATGATAGAAAAAGGGTTGGCGTTTTTGAAGAGTTCGATTCGTGAAGACGGCGGCGTTTATACGAAGGACGGATTTTTTCAGAATTATGAAACATGTTGTGCGGTGATGTGTTTTACGAAAGCAAACGAGGCAATTAAAAAAGCCCAAAACACCGACAAAGGACCGTATGACGAGTTGCTTACCAATGCGCAGAAATATTTACTGAAACAGCAATATACGGAAGAACGGAGCGTGAAACCGGAAGACGCCAATTATGGGGGAGTGGGTTATGGCGGAACAACGCGACCGGATTTATCGAATACGCAATTTTTTCTTGATGCGTTGAAGGCGGCAGGAAAAGGGGCGGATGATCCGGCAATTCAAAAGGCATTGGTTTTCGTTTCACGATGTCAGAATCTGGAGTCGGAACACAATACCATGCCGTTTCTTGCCAATTCAAAAAATCTGGACGGCGGATTTATTTATGTGAATCAACCCGGAGCATCACGAATGGAGAGTGCAGAGGAAAGTGTCCGCAGTTACGGGGCAATGACTTACGCCGGACTGAAAAGTATGATTTACGCCGGTCTGACAAAAGATGATAAACGGGTTAAAGCAGCGTTTGATTGGATTTCAAAAAATTATAACGTGAAAGAACATCCCGGACGCGGTGCGCATGGTTTGTTCTACTATTATCATTCCATGTCGAAATCGTTAAATGTGTTGCAATTAAATGAAATTGAAACGCCGGACGGCAAAAAACATGCGTGGAAAGCCGAACTTTCCGAAGAATTAATTTCAAAACAAAAAGAAAACGGCTCGTGGATTAACGATGGATCACGCCAATGGATGGAAAACGACCCGAATTTAGTTACGGGGTTTGTTTTACTGGTTCTTGCTTATTGCAAATAATCAGCCGTGATGACGGAACGGCGGTGTCAATTGGTCATGAACAATG
>JAIROD010000499.1 GCA_031257725.1 Planctomycetaceae bacterium
CCCACGCCGTTAACGTTCGGTAAATTCTGAATGAGGAGAGATGCCCTTTCCATTTTTGCCCAAAGAGTAACTCTAATAAATCTATTTTACGAATCCATAACCGACAAAATGGAGATCCACAGATTGACGCAAATTTTGAGAACATTTAAAATAATCTGCATCCATCGGCGAAAATCTGTGGATAATAAAAATGGTATTTTTAGAGGTTCCCTAAAGCAATGAGTGAATGGCGGCAACGATAAACCTGCGTCTGAATACCAACGGTTGGTACGCCGACGCAGGTCGATGATTGTAATGCTATTTGGTGCGTCGTTATTCACTATTGACATAAAATGAACAAAATAAAAATAGACCGCGACACGAGATCGGCTTTATCGGTTACGTTTTTTTATGGTTCATTGACCATTTTCAAATTATCGAGGAAAAATGATGAATTGTCGGCGGTTTTACTGAGGTTACAAAAACCAAACCACCGGAGAGTTTTCCAATCAGCGTGAACCGGTTTAAGGTTTTTGAATTCCTGTTTACGTCCATCCGCAAACGTTAACCTCAAACTCCATAAACCTGTTGATTGTTCGCCAACATCGGAAATCAATTCAAAATGACCCCATTGATCGATTGGAAATTCAAGCGGTTCGATTCCTTTGACGTGAAGTTTACCGTTATTGACACGAATACTCAGCCCGATTTTGTACGGATTTGAATTGTCCCGCCATTCGATATGGGCGTCGCTGTTTTTTTGTACACGAAGAGCAAAACCGGCACGAATAGTTCCGTTGGTATAATTCGGTACAAAAACAAGATGCGGATTATAAAAATGTTGCAAATCCGGTAAATCCGCCAGTTCAAGACATTTTTCTCCGGCAAAAGGTTGATCCGTTGAAAGGCGAACCAATTTTTTGTTTTCATCGTGAATGGTTCCTTTGAGAATCGGTTTGGTGCGTGGTGTTTCGAAATCATCGTTCAGACGAAACGGAATCGGCGGCAATTTTTCCGGCGCAACAGGATAATCGGGATGTTTGTAACTCGTTACCAGAGCAATCCAATTTTTGTCACCGTAAACGCCAGCCTTTGTATAATCGAAACGCTTAAAACCAATCTTGAACGCCGGAGAATCATCGAGAAGCGTGAAATCTTTGTTTTTCGGGTCTTTGAACTTTGGATCGGCAATAAGAGAACCCTTATCGTGACCGGTTTTCTCTTGCCATGTTTTCAAATCAAGACCGCTCGGAAAAAATGTCGAAGGATCGGTTTTCGGATTCCAAAATAAATTGTTTCGTAAAATAACTTTATTGTCGCCCCATTGTTTCATTGTGTCCTTTGTCCACGGATGTCCGTACAACACGCCCTCATCCCAGAGAACAATATTATTTTCGAACGTAAATGAAACGTGTTCTTCAACCCGGCTTCGTTGGAGTTGATCGGTTAGACTATACGCTAAAATGTTGTTTCGAATAATATTTTCTTTACCGTAATGTTGGTGAAACGTTCCGGTTTTGACACGGTAAACGAGATTGTTTTCCATGACGATATCAGTTGAACCTTCATCGGTATAAAGTCCCCAACCGCCGTAGGAATAAGCATAAATATCATGAATCACATTATTTGAAACAGTTGTTCCCGGCGAAACGCCAAGCGTGTAAACGCCGCCCATATCGCTCATCACCCAATGTCCCAGATGATGAATATGATTAAACTCAATCTGATTATGATTTGACCGACTCGGCTGATAACCCCATTGCCAGCCGACGGAAATTCCGGTGTAATGAAATTCGCTGAGATCATTATGTAACACTTTATTGTAGGAACCATGACCGATCCAAACGGGGATTCCGCCGAATGCAATTTTACCGCCGTTACGAATAATGCAGTTTTCTACGATATTTCGGTCGGTTGATTCGAGTTGTTGCCAATTATTTTGGTGTCCGATACCGATGTAAACACCGTTGGCTCCGAGATTGTAAACGTAATTTTTGACAAACCGACAATCGGTACAGGATTGATGAAACCGTACCGCACTGCCGCCGATATTGCCCCATTCGCAATGTTCAAACGAAATATTCCGGCAACCGTCAAGTTGTACGGAAAACGGTACGGAAAGAGCCGATTGACCGCCGCGATCTCCTTCCGGCGGAAGAACAAAACCGCTGTAATGAAATTTCAAGCCCTCAAATTTAATATTGGCAATCCGACCTTCCGGTTTATCTTTCAGGATTTCGCCGTCAAATTTCAGAAACGCTCCGGCAATCGGCGCAACAATTTCCAGTTTTGACGGGTCTTCACCGGGCAATGGAATGTACGATAATGTTCCGTCGCGGTCAAGAAACCATTCGCCGACTTGATTGAGTGCGGCTTTATAATTTTCGATATGATAACGTTGACGCGGTTCCCAACGCATTAACTCTGCATTAGCGGAACCAGTGAACATCACCAAACGTTTATCGAAATCAATAGTTAATGTTCGGAGTTTTGCGGATTCCCACGAGTTGTAAAGCGTGAACGAAACATCGTTGAGTTGTTCTTTGGGAACAGACTTGAGCGGTTCAATATCTTTAAGTGTTGCGATAAATGCCCGGCGATTCATTGATTCCGGCTTTCCCGTAACAGGATCAATTGCCATATCGACTTTTTCTTCCGTGTAATAATAAAGTTCATTCGGTTCACGGCAACGGGTTGCCCAATTTCCGTTGACGTAAAGTTGTTCGAAATACCATTTTCCTTCGGCGACTTCGGGAATTGTTGTTGTCCAGACACCGTTTTCGTTTTTCGTCCAACCAGTAATGTTACGCCCGCCGCTGAACACAACATTCTGACATTTTCCGGCACGATAAATAATCGGAGCTTTTTCTGTACCGGAATCTTCCGGTTTGAACACAACCGGTTCGGTGATCGGATAAACGCCGGTTTGAAACTCGACAACAATCGGCTGATCACCTTTTTTCAATTTCCGTACTTCATCAATTGCCTGCTGAAGTGAAGAAACCTGACCATTCGGTGAAACCGTAACATCGGCTGCGAACACCGGAACAAAGGTAAACAATAGAACAAAAATAGAGAGTGAAACTTTTTTTTTTTTCATCGTAAAATCTCCTTAAAATAGGGTTAAATGGGGAATTTGTTAAATGGTTAGATATTCTACTGAAATTGTCTATATACTTTTATAGTTTTGAGTAAATTTTGCCCGATCTCAATTTTTGGAAGGTGACGGAATAGATACAATCGAACAACACACCTTGTCATGTAACTGTCTATTTTATAATCAATCGGTTTTCTAATCATTCCTGTACCAATTGCATTTGGTTTGAATGATTCTATTGTCTAATCCCGCAGGGATGACACTTTATTAACCGTATGCTTTAGCTTACGGATAAAATGTCTAAAACATAAAGTCCCGCAGGGACGACACTTTT
>JAIROD010000522.1 GCA_031257725.1 Planctomycetaceae bacterium
CAATAAAGTGTCGTCCCTGCGGGACTTTTGTGGTGTGTTTGCCCTATCCGTATGCTAAAGCATACGGTTAATAAAATGTCGTCCTTGCAGGACTAATAAAAATTAAAATAGACAGTTACAGGCGTTGTTCGGTTGTTATAGGGAATCGCCGAATGCGTAACATGAGTGAATAATTACATTTATTTGTCCCTATTCGAGCAAATTTTTTAATCGTTTATTTTTTTCCTCTAATGTTTCATTACGTAATTGTTGCTGTTGTTTGATGATTGCCCGTAAAATGTCAATGGCTTCATTGAAACTTTCCATTGAGACCATATTGTCGCGAATTATTGTCATTTTTTTTATAACAAGATCGAATTGATTAAGAATTGATTCTTGTTGTTTCAACGCCGTATTGCGGAGCGGTTGGTCACGAATTTCCAACGTCTGCTTCAAAGAACCAATGAACCGGTCAGTGTCAGGAAAATCCGTATCGGTTAATTCTTGCATGGGACGGATAATCCCATGATCAAGCCGTTGCTCTGCATCCTCCGAAAATATCCGGTTGTTGATCATCTCACGGCGTATCAAGGAAAACGACTCAATAATCGTCCGCAAATCATAAACCTCTTTTTGCGTGTCCCGCAAAGATCGTGAAATATTGTACAAACCGGTTGCCGCCTGCTCTTTTGAAATTGTTTCAAGAATATTCTTTTTCTTTTCCTCCAATTCTTCGCGCCGTTTTTCGCCGGCAATAATATTTGTATCAATATCAGCGTCAAGATCAGTAAGCGGTTCGTTGATCAGTGAAAGCGATTCAGTATCCCGAATAAGTTCTTCCGGCGGCAATAACGAAAATTCCCCAATTAGCGACTTTGTCCGTTCCACTTCGCCAATCAAAACTTCAAAACGTTGCCGCAACGAAATTTCACGCACTTCCAGCAGACTTTGTAACCGTTCAGGTGAAACAACATCCAATATCCAACGTTGTCCCAAACCGGTTTGACCGGTTTGACCGTCCAGATTAAACCGGTCGGTTGCCTCGATAAACAGTGAAAGTTTGTCGCCGGCTTGAACTCCGATTGCCGAAACGGAAAATTCCTGTGTCAACGGAAACACTGTTTGCCGGTTTCCGATTCCGGTTATTTCGGTCATTCCCTGATTTGCCGTCAATATTGTTGCGTTTTTTTGTTGCTCTTCCGATTTCTGCTGTTCTTCCGTTTTTGGCGATTGGTCGGATTCCGAACTGTTTTCCTGATTCCCGCGTTCAATTTCAAAACGATAAACCGCCGCAGCCAGACCGTTGTCATCGGTGATTTCTCCGGCAGCCGGTAACACCGCGTTAGGCGTGATTGCCGTTCCGATACCGTCAAGCCTCGCTGTTACAGACGGCGGTTGATCCTTGATAATACCGAAACGGATTCGGATCGGTTGACGATTCCTTAGAAAATCAATATCTTCAAGCCGAAATTCGAGAAGCGTATCCTGTCTGATTTTCTGAAGCGAAAAAAACAACGAGTCAAACGGCATGGCAACCGAACTTTGTTGCAGTAATAATGGTTCGCCATGATCAAGAACCGTTTCGGCTTTGACAAGCGGTTTATTGGATGTTCCGGTAACAATGATATCGGTTCCGTCCGGAATGGTCATTGGTCCGCTTACCGCAACGGTACGGTCATTTCGTTCCAGATATTCGGGAAATTTTTGTTTTAATTTCATTTCGGTCAGCATCGGCGGCGAAACAACTTCGATAAATAAATCGTTAATTGTTGAATCGGCACCGCGAACCTGAATCGGCAATGTTTCAAGTAATTCGGTAAAAGTGTGCGAAAAGAAACGCCAGTCGGTTCCTTCCAATGTTTCCGTTTGAAACTGATCAATAATTACTGTCCGATAACCGCTTTCCTGTGAACCGAGCCGAAGCCGGATTATTTCCGGAACTAACGGCATGGCGGTATTGGCGCGAACGGTCAGTGTGAACGAATCACCGCGTCCGATTCTCATTCGGCCATTACGTTCATCAAATCCCTCAACAACTAATTGAGAACGGCGGGGCCAATCCCGATTTGAAAGAAGAATGTTACGCGAAAACCAAATTTCGGCGGTCTCTGTAAACGTTGCAAAAAATCCGGTCAACACGCCCATTAATACCAACATCAACACCAACCGCACCGCAATTCGCCCTGACCGGAAAAATTTCCGAATAGTAATATTTTGCAATATCTCAGCGGCTTCTGCGGCTGTTTTTTGAAACATAATTTGATTGAATTCATTTGTATTTTTCGATACGGCATGAAGTTCTACGGTAGTCAACAGCGATTCGTTTAAGGACGGAGTAAAACGTTCAAAAACTGTTGCCAATTGATCGTTGCGAATATTGGTGCAACAACGCCGGAGAATTTGAAACCAGACAAGAGAACCCAATCCCGCCGACAACAAAAAAAGCATCAATCCTCGAAACCATTGCGATAATTCGAAAAACCGATCCAATCCCAAATCGAACCAAAACAGGATAATACCTGCAAGAAATATTGTTATGGTTCCGTCCAAAACCGTGTAAATCCGAAGTGTCCGTTTCAGACCCCGAAGTTTTTGAGCGATCGTTGTTGGAAGTTGCGGAGGAAAAAAATCCATAATAACTGCGGACTCTTTTTATACTTTGAGCGGCAACAAATTGGTTTTGTGCCGGAACGCGGGTGTCTCGCCCGCAACAATAAAATAACGTTTCGTCGTTCTATACTTTTCTCACTTTAAAATTCGGTTTTGTAAGAATAAAAGGCGATGAGTCTCTTATTTAAAAGTCCTGTAAATCATGTTTATCCCGTCAAAATCGATCTCTCGTGCCAAAAAACAAAAACCGAATTTTTGTAATATATCAGTGGAATATTTTTTTTTAACTATTCAATTGTTTCCTCCGAAGAACCACCCCTTGCCCCTCCGAAGGAGGGGAATAATTCCCCTCCTTCGGAGGGGCAGG
>JAIROD010000629.1 GCA_031257725.1 Planctomycetaceae bacterium
ATAGAAACCCAATTTCCTGAAACAGCATTCAGAAAAACCTGTGCAACACCTTGCGCTTGCGTTGCGGTTCGTAACGTATTTAACGCCGTAACCGCTTGTTGAATCGGCTGCACCGTTGACATCACTGCCCCCGCAAACGCTACCGATTGCGTCAACGCCTTGCGGTTGTTTTCTCCAAGAAGGGCGTATGTATTCGCTATTTGTAACAACGGCATTCCGATACCGCGTAATGATTGAGCAAGTTGGGAGTTAATGGAAATTTGTTGCGCTCCCATTCTTACAAGATTACCGGTACGTTCGTAAACGTTTCCAAGTATATCGGTATAACGTCCAAGTTGGATTTCCCACGCTTGTAAACCGGTAACCAATTGACCTTGCTGATTGATGATTTGGTCAAGTCCGTTACGGTAAAGTCCCATTTCAATTTGAGAACGTGATAAACCTTCTACCCATTGTTGCTGGGCATTGAATAATCTGCCGGTTGAATCACGGACAAGTCCCAATGACTTTTGCCACTGGGTTAAACCGGTTTGCAAGCCCTGCCCTTGCATTGTTACTTCTAATCTTGCCTGTGCCATTGTAACTATTAGGATATTTCAGAAACTTTAATGGTGTTCGCGTCCGATGATTTAACAGAGTGTTTAATCGCATTCACGAGTTCGTAATCATCTGTAAGACGTTGGATACCGAAGTCGCCGCAGATTTGATAATAAAGTAACAACCGCTCCATTGATGATTGAGACCATTGGTCAATCTCATGGGGCGGTATGCCGAAGTTTATCGAAACAATTAGGGCAAAAACATCGTCTGTTATTTTTCCATTGTTTCGATATTCAATTAGTTTTTTTCCAGTTCCTTAGCATCATAAGCAAGACTGTTGACGGCAAACAGTTCTTCAATGATTCTCCGTGCAGGCTTGCCTGAACCGTTGGCGATGTCCCAAAGGTCGTCTTCGGTAAATAACCGTTTTCCGTCCTCATCTAACGCAAAACGAATCACGGCGTTGGCTTGCCGAGCCGCATCATTGATTGTTTCATTGCCTTTATCGTACAGGATTTTAACCAATTCCGTATGTTCGGCGGTGGTTAATTCACGCACGTAGGCGTATTCGCAACCTTCAATTCCCCATTCTTTAATATTAACTTTTCGTAATGGAACATCAAATAATTTGAATTTCATAAATTAATTTTCCTTTCGTTGTTTTTAATTTTAATTAGGTGCTTTCCGTAATGGAAATATGTCCGGTGCTGCCGGAATTGGCTTCAACCATTGCCGCCAGACAATTAGCGTAACCCCAAACTCCCTGCGTTCCTGTACATTTGAATTTGGCGGTTGCTGATTGAGTATTGCCTTTTGCCCATGAGATGGCATCTGCCGATACAAAATTAGCACCAACCATTCCCCAAACTTTGTATTTTGTTGTTCCCGTAACTTGCTCTCCCGATGTATCTTTTTTCGCAAGGTAAAGTACCCCCTGCGGCGACATCGCAACCGACATGACATCGTTTTCGTCAAGTCCAAGCAACTTAGGCGGACCTGTGGTCGGGTCAGGAGAATACGGAAACGTTAAATCTCCCTGTGAAACCGCCCCGTTAATTTCGTAATTGAATTTCCCGCCGATTTGAAGTGTAACCTGCTCAATATCAGTCCCGGAAATTGTAATATCGCCCGGATTATTAAAAATCCGAACATTAGCGGTGCTTAAATCCAATGTCGGACTGCCGCTTGTTTCTTTGAACGGAACAAATAAAACAATAATATCCGCGTTTGTAATTGCCGTTACGGGTTTAATGTTCGTAACTGCGGTATAAGTCGTTGCCATGATAAACTCCTGTGGTTAAGGTTCTATTCTATTCAGTACCGATAGCAACCGGCTTGCCTGCCAAGTGTTACCGTTACCTAAAAAATCTGCAAAAACAATATCTTTTCTCCCTCTGGAAACATTATCTATTTTTGTTTCATCGGAATTAAGACGTAATTTTGTAAATCCGTCGAAAACAATGGTCTGAAAAACATAACAAAGTGTTTTGGCTTCCTCTTTATTGTTGCTGATAACCCAAATTTGTAACCCTGTGGTGTATTGCGGTGATATTTCGGGACTGTCATCACGGTTAATCGTGTTCGTGTCGCTGCCGTTTTCGTCAATAATAACAATCGGGTAAAAACTTTCACCGTTTGTTTCGTCAATTGCCCGTTCATCGGGGTATCCGATACACAATTGTTTGATTTTTGTTTCAACCGGTTCGCTGTTTTCGTCCGTTCCGGTTAAAATCATGTCATTTAATACATCGGAAATAAATTGTTTTGCTAATTCGGCTATCATTTTATAATCTGTTTGAAGTCTTCGAGATGTCTTTCAATCTCTTTCATTGCTTTTCGGTCAATCGCAACCGTGAAATTATCAGAGGTTAAAGTACGGGAATTGTTATTTAACAATTTTTGTGCGCTTTCTTCAAAGGCTTGTGATAATTTTTGTTCTAAAATCCTTATTACTTCCGATTTCTTTCCGGAAACAAACCGTCTATCTATTGTTACATTGTGCCTTACATCGACATAACGGGGCATTCCTGTTTTCGAGTCAATACTTCTCGGCTCTCCGCTCCATCGGGTATAACCTTGTTCGTAACCCGTATCAAAATTCATGTTCCACTGCTCCGGCTTCCAACCCCATTCCTGCCATCTGCCATAACGTAACGGGTCTTGATAGCCGAAAGAGCGGCGGTCTGTCTCTTTTCTGATCGTTCCGATGGATTCGTTTCCGATTCCAACGGATAAAAAGAACAATTTCTTTTTTTTATAATAGGCGATATACGCCACAAGATGATTTCTTAACACCCAATTGCCGGGAATACCGTTACGAACCAATTCAATTGCTTCTTTTGCCGCGTCTTTTAATACTTCCGTCTGTGCTTTAACAACCTCCGGCTCAAAACTAAGCAATAAATTTTCAAAGTCCGACAATCCGGCAAGTCTTATCGTAATATTATTGTAGGACATGTTACATTTTTTTGGTTGTAGTCATAATCCAAATTTTTTGTTTCCCGTCAAGATAATTCCAACACCGTCCTGACGAATTTTTGGTAACAAAACGCCGCGTCGGTACGCCGCCGATTTCCACATCAATCATATCACCTTCACTAGGCGGGTCAGTTACCACATTAAAATCTTGGCTTTTCAGTACCATAGTGAAAATCTGCATCCCTGCGGTAAAATTTTCCTTCCCTGTGGACAACGTTGCGTATTGTGTTTCGGAATTGACCGGTTCGGGAGTAACAAAAACATTTTTTTCCGTCCCGTCCTTCCTTGTGTAGGTTGCAGGAAGTGATAAAAACGCTGCCTGCACTCCGGCAGAGAATTTTTCACCGTGAATTTGATTGATTATGTTGCGAAATTTTATCATACTATACCTATTTTCGTTTCAATTGATTCTAGGCGTGTATTAAATAAGGCTAACTGTTTGCATAGCATTTTGTTTGATTCTTCACGTTCTTTTTTGAAAGAATCCAACATATCTTTCATGTCTTGACGGTGTTCGTTTTGCCGTTTATCGTCACGATTTTTATAATCGTCCGACAATTCTTTCAAACGATATTCATAATGTTTGAACATTGACGGCACAAGGTAAAATAACATGCCGATAACGACAATCGCAACAATCCATAACGCCGTTACATCATTATCGGGAATAATTTTTGAAATAAAATCAAACATGGTCTGTTATTTTACCAGTTAGGAGCAGCCTTTCGACCGCGTTCAATATCAATTACACAAAAGCATGAAAAGCCGCGTGTTTCAATTTGACGTTTAGCGTCGTTTTCGGCAAGCCAACCGAAATTGTCGCCGTAGGAATTGGCATGACCAAAATAACCTTCTTTATAAAAACCGTAGGTCATGCTGTGAGAGCATCGACCGCTAATACGGTAGATATTATCGTTTCCTTTTTTAAGACCAATTGTTGTTCCGTATCCAATAGCATAACCGGCTTTCAAACACGCTTGAATATCGTTAAATGTTTTTGGAATTGTAACTTTAACTTGAAAGTTTTCGGCAATACTTCCGTATTTGTCCATTATTTCGGCGGATTTTTGTTTCCGATTCCAACCTAATTGAACCATTTGTTTATCGGTGATAACGTTACCGTAAACATCGTATGGCAAAACGCCGTATTTATTGATCGCATTCATTGCACCGGACATCGTGCAACCGCCGTAACCATAATCTTTGGCAATATAAGCGTGATACAACATATATGCCCATGCTTCCATAACACGAAACGGAATAACTTCTTTGCCTTTTCGTTTCATTAGTTGTAACGAATACCAGATTGTTCGGGCAACGCCGTTGATCATAGCGCATCCATTACTTGCATCTTGCATGTAATTGTAATCGGTAAACCAATCGGGTATCCATTTATTGTATAAATCCGCTTCAGAATAAATACGATACTTAATATCGTCAAAAGGTACGTACCATTGTTGACCGCAAACCTCTGAATCGCTAATAAAATGTTCAAAGTCTTCACGTTCTTGGTCAGCGCCAAGCCAGCCTTCTGTAAAATTCGTTACCATAGTTCTTTTACCTCCGTTTCAAGAGCGGTCTTGATTGTTTCGTAAACTTCTTTTGCCGATTCGTAGGAGTCGATTGTTTTTTTGGTAACAATCCACTCTCGAAAGGGTTGCCAAATTTTTTCCTCCGGGTCATTAAAAGATATTTTTATATTATCGTGCAAATTTTCACGAAGTTCCCACGCCTCCGTTGCGTCCGATGTAATTGCTTTGTTGATACACTCCGATAGTTTTTGTCTATCGCTTGCCGGTAGTTTATCGACAATTTTTTTTAACTCCGAATTTTTGTTCGGTTTAACCGTCTTATCCGTTTCGGTATCGGTTGTTATTGTTGTTGCGTCTATTTTTTTCTTGTCGGCATTAACACCAACATAACAACCGAAAAAAAACGCAAACAAAACGATTATCACATAAAAAAAACGCCAGCCTGTTTTCCCCATGTCAAGACCGAAAGACGGTTTTTGTACAGGATTAGACTCGGTCGGTTGCGTTTTGCTTTCGGCATTTTGTTTTTCCAAAAGCAACTCAACCGTTTTTTCCAACTGGTTTAATTGTTCCGATAAATCTTTAAGAGCCATATTCTCTCTCCTTGTTTTTACGTAACATTCTTTTGAGAGCATTCAACACCGGTCGGCGTTGAGTATCATTGCCGCCGCTATCTGTGTCTGTTTCCGTTTCCGTTTTGTTTTTCTTTGCATCTCTTATTAACGCAATAATGTTTAAGAGCAATGAAATAATTGAAATAATAGGGAGCGGATTCGCAACCTCAGTATTCGCAATAATTTCATCACAAACATTTTTAGTTACTTCTGCGTCAATCTCTTGTCCTTTGAGTAACGAATTGATTGTTTTTTCGATAATTGACCAATTGTCTGTAATAACAACTCGTAACTGAATCGCTATAAAATCGTCAACTTGTGTGAAGGTAGTGTAAGTCGCATAATCGACTAGTTTGTTACACGTGTCAATACACCACCGGTAAAGTATTTCCGTATTGGAAATTCCCGGAAAACTTTTAATTGCGTCGTTAATATCGGAACGCAATTTTACGGTTTTGAAAAATAGTTTCAAATATGAGGGAATGTCTTTTATTAGTACAAATATCCCCCAAATAAATTTTAATGTGTTCATTGTTAGTTATTTTTCCTCCATAGGTTCTCCTTTGAACCATAAGATTGTGTTTTTGTTTTCGTATTGAACAATTGCCCCGCCGATACAATATTCTTTTTGGACAATATCATATCCAAGCAAATGTTCGCCGTCATCACGCTTTTCGTATTTTGCCGAAAATATTTGTACGGTAAAATCGTCCCACGATGCGTAAACTTCTTTACCGTTTGCAATAGCGGCATTGATTCGTTCAGCCGCGTCAATTAAAATTTGTGACATTTTTTGGTACTCCTTTGTAAAAGGTTAAAAAATTAGTTACGTTGTTTTGGTGTATTCTACCCACACCTTATAGGCGTTATTTGTTGTACCTGTCCGTGCTAGTGAACTTTTAGAAAATAACACTGCATTGTTGTTGCTGTTTACAATACAACTGGAAAAAGTAACATCGACAGTTTCGTAATACTGCCCTAAACTAACTTGGGAAGTACTTAATCCGGACATTAGCCAACCGCCGCTATCAACCAGCGTATCTACACCTGATGATAATAGGGCAATTGACGTTGTAGTATTGGCACTTACAACAATATTACCTGACAAAACACGCCGATAAATCGGCTTACCGTCAGTCCAGTATTTGCCGGTTTGATACTCTACTGTGTAATATCCATCACCTACATATTGTGTTTCAACTATTGCTGTCGGTTGCTCATCTACTGCTGTTATCGGTGTAACAAGCGTATCATTTTCCGATACTTCGTCTGACGCAACAAACGCTCCCCATAACCATATTGCTTTAACTTTTATCCAAACATCAAAAAAATCGCCATCTTGTGAAACAATAATTTCAGGAATATGTATAATAGTCCCCCGTACCCCTCTGCTTTGGTTAACGGTACATGAAAGAATAGTAAACACGCCTTCAGTAATAGTATTGCTGATTACAATGTCCCATTCTGCGTAATGTTGCTTAGGAGTGGGACTAATTGTCATTATTTTGATACAAATAACATTACCTGCATTACCGCTGTTTTCTCCGTGATAAAGTTGTTCCCATTTACCAAGACCAACAGTACCGCCCCAACCAAATTTAGCAAAACGCACCCCTTTGTACTGACTGCCATTAGACGTGCAATTCGGTACGTTATTCGGGACAAGTGTTATACTACCTTGCGGATCAACAGCATACAACGAATTGGTAACCGGTGCCGGCATCGCAACCGCAATCGCCGCCGCCGCCGCACTAGACGCTACGCTCTCTACCTGATTTTTGGTATAAGTCTCCGTCTTGGTATAAATATTTGTATCAATCTCGGTTTTGCTGTAAGTTTCTGTTTTGGTATAAACATCACTCTTTGCCGAATATTTTGTATCGGTTTCCGTCTTGGTGTAATAATCCGACAAGTCTGTTGTAACACTAATCTTGCCGATGTGTTCCCATACGCCGTCAATCCACGCATATTCGTCAAATTGATTTGAACCGCTTGAATCGGTTGCCGGAACAAAATAAATTTTATGCGGCAACCCTTCCTCCGGCAATTCGGCAACAAAAATAAACAATTCCGCTACATCGTCTCCGCCGCCTTCAAGTGAAACAACAATCCTTCCCGCTTGGTCAACGGGAATACGGCTTCCGCCGATAAACTCGTAATGGTGTATTATTCCTGTTTCACTTAAAAGCAGTTCTCCGTGTTCTCCGACAGCAAAGTTGCCGCCGTTAATATAGGTAGTCGGCATTGTTTATTTTCTCCTTTCATTATCTGTTATATTATCGGTTAATGAAAAAATAAATTGACGTGTCGCTGGTTGCCGCCGCACGGCTTACGGAGCCGACTTTTGTGTTTGTTGACGCGGTTGTGGTAAACGCCCCCGCTGACGTAACATAAAGTGCCGTACCCTGTGTAACAGGACCAGCAAGAGCGGCGATTGGAACAAGATACTCGCCGTCAAGGTAGGCAAGCCCTGTCTCGTTTTGTTTGTAAGCAAATTTCGTTATGCCAACCAAATTCCCCGATGTAACAATCTTATCCGGCTCCACACCGGCTTGCTGTGTAACGGGAAATTCAAAATAAGCGTCTTCACGTACATAAGGCATGTTAAGCCTCCTTTCATTAAATAATTGAATCGAAAAAGACAAGTGTTGAGAATGTAACAAGTACAATTCTCAACACCGTCCATGCCTAAAAAACATTAAACTCCGGTCGCCATCACTGCGCCGCGATAGTCGCCGATACCTACGCCGAAGTCAAAGAAACACCGCCAAGAGATACCAAGCGTATTAAACTCAGCATCGCTTGATTCAATAATCGGCGTTTGAACTCCGTTAAGAAAAAGCGTTTCGATAACCGGTGCAACCGCAGGATTGGCAAACAACCAAAAGTTGGTGTTCGTACCGCCAAGTCCTGCTCTCGCCCCTAACAACGAAGAAACAACCGGTTCGTACATTTTCGCCCAAATATTGTCAACCGGCGATTTTCGTCCCGTTACCGTTGTTTCATTTACCGTTGTCGATGTGTAAACCGCCAACGCTTTCGCTTTTAATGCAGGAGGAACAACAAGCAATTCAGGTTTCAATAAAATGAAATTGGTTTCATCGTCCCCTAAACCGGTTTGTTCTAAAAACGCCTGATCAACCGCGTCTAATCCTTCAAGTCCAAAAGGAATGCCTTGAACAAGATTTCCATTATTCGTATTGAAAATCGTATCCTTGTTTTCAAGCAATGTTTTAATAATTGCTTTTTCAATACTGGACGCGGCTTTTTCTCCCAATTGTTTTGGTATTCTTGCAAAGGCGGATAAATCGTCATTGATAATATCCTGCCGCGTAAGTGTTACCATAAGACCTCGTGTCTTTAACTGATTGGTTCTGCCTGTTTCAATAAATGTGGCGTGTTCAAAAACTCCGCCAGCCTTCAATTCTTTCAACTCGCCGCTCATGTCAAACTGGAAAGTAGAAAGCGGTTTGAAGTCTCTCGCCGACGCAATACCGGAAATTTTCAAACCAATCGAATTTTCCGTAAAACCTTGATAGGATTCTTGTAACGTCTTGTTTGCAACATTGGAAAGAATACCCGGCACGTTTAACGTACTAAAACCTCCCGCACCCATACCGCTCGCCATAATACTGTTGCGGTATATGTCGCGTGATGCTTCAATCGCATAACTCGCAAACTCTTGCGTTTTCATACTGCCGACGTAATTTCCCTTCAAACCCATACGAAATAAATCGTGTAACCCGATACTACGATAGTTACGAGATACTGCAATGTCTATCTCGTTTTGTGAGTATCCCATTGCTTCGATTCTTTTCGGGTGAATTGCCGCCGCACTGATCAGCATCGACGCTTCAATCGCCCTGTTAATATTGGGATTGTTGTTGCTGTAATTGTACGGCGTACCCGCAGGACGTAACAATAAATTTCGTCTCGGAGTTCGGCTCGGAGTTTGTACGCCCATTGCTTGAATTGCCGGAACATTTTTAGGTTTTTCCTCCGGTTTTTCCTCCGGTTTTTCCTCCGGTTTCGGTTCGTGGTTTCCTTCGATAGGAGCCGGTTCAACCTTTTCTCCCGTTTCCGTTTCGTACAATAATTTTAACGCTTCCATCAAATTAGCATTATCTTTAATTTGAGTAATGTCAAAATTATGGTCTTGAAGCCATTGTTCAAAATTCATTTCTAAATCTCCGTTATTGTTAAGGTTAATATCAAGACTCGAAGCCTCGATAGTTACTTCATTTCCAAAATCCCCTCCAACGGAAGTAAACGACACTTCCCGTATTTCATTATTACTTGTAACAATCAACGCCCCTTGAATCTTTTGACCGTTAATTGTTACCGTCTCTGTTTCACTTATTACTCTTTGGTTTTTAAGTTCAACAATCTCCGTACCAATACTTACTTGCCATTTTGCCCCTAACTTTGTTGTTCGTATAATCTCTTTTACGTCTTCATTATTAGACGATAAAAGACCGACAATAGTAACGGTTTTTCCGTCATTCTTAACTTCTAATGTATGCCCCAATCTTTTTAACGGGTTATGATTGAACAATATCGGTATGTTGTTACGAACAGTACAGGTACTTAAATCGACTACTACCGGTAACGGAAATCTAGCAATCAATAGTTTACCGCCGCTATAAGCGGGGTTCATCACTACTTTCGGTACTTTTAACCCCGACGCTTCTATCGTTAATTCCGTATCAAGTTTGATTATCTGTAACTTCGGCATTAGTCGGTTGCTGTGTTTGTTGTTGTGTTTGTTGCTGTTGACCGGCTTCATACATCTTTTGTGCCGGTTCAATCATTTTCGTTGCAATTTCAGCTTTAATGTTAAAAAATTCTATTAACATTAAAACCGCAGTTTCGGCAGGAAGTTCGCCGGTCGATACCTTTGTAATAATGTCAACCGCCGATGTTACCTGCGCCCCGTTCAACGCCGTATTTTGTACGTTTTCTGTTTCCGGTTCTTTATCCTTTGGCAATGGTTCAGGTTCTTTCGGCGGTTCGGACGGTTTCGGATTATTTTCCGTTTCCGGTTCTTTCACTGTTTCAATTTTCTCTAATGTTTCTTTAATAGGTTCAATCGGCTGAGATTCACGTAATCGTTTTTGTTCTGCTAACCATATTTCCATTTGACGCTCTGGGTCTTTACCTTTTCGTGCGTGATATTCCGCATGGGTCATTAGACCTTCTTTAATTAGTGTTGATGTCGCATTCGCTTCAGATGTCGGGTCAATCTCCTCCATTTCGGCAAAAAACCAATCCCGTTTTATTTTTTGTTCATTAAATGTTGCGTTAAAAAGTAATAACGCAACATCGGCATCATTAACATTACAAGTTACCCATTTCTCAAATATCTTATCGCATAAATGTTTAACACGTAATTGAATCGACTTTATGTATCGATAATACGTTTGATGGTCTAGTTTTGCCGATGAAAAGTTATAATTACTTGAATCGTTGGTCGCCACATTACGCGGCTGTCCAACTCCCGCCCCGATACCGGTTAATATCGTATTGATAAATTCACTGTTGTTTGCCGATGGTTGTTCCGGTCTTAATTGCTTGCCGTCCCACCCACGCGGTAACGTTAATCCCCCGCGCCGCGGAATAACCACTTGATCAAATTCTTCAAGGTCGTCCGGTTCATCAGTATCCGGCAATTTTTGTGTCTGAATTACAATACTGGTGCTTGCCGCAACCTCTGCCGCTTCGACAACCGCCGACCTGTAACGCCGTAACGCCGCGAAGTCTTTTAGTACAGAAAGTATTATTGGCAAGCCCCGATGTTGTTCGGGAAAGTCCGGAATAAAAAAATGTAATATTTCCTCTGCGGGAACAATCTCCGGTAAATATTTGAAGTTATAATTAGGATTAGGAACTCGTTCAAAAATACAATATTCATATGGGTGCCCAAATTGGTCGAATCTAATCCCGTCTAAACTTAACGGGTCATTCCAACCATTCCAACCGCTGCCCACTCTTGCCGCATCAATCATGGCGATATTCAAACCGCATTCAATATGTTCGTCATAAACGAAACGTAAAAACGTTTCTCCGTCAAACATAATGGCTTTGACCGCCATCTCTAATTTTTCAACTATATTAGTTTCATAAATCCATTGATGGAATTTATTTTCCACTATTTGATTTATCTCTTTATTATCTCCGTATAATTGTAACCTTGCCCCCTGTCCGACTACTGTAATAGCAAAACTGCGAATAATATTGCGGCAATAGCCGTCGTTAAGATATTGGTAACGGCATCTCGCCCTCGCTTTTTCCCGTTCCCCTGCATTCGCTATTTCATCCGCATGGGCGTTATTCGCATACTTCCAGTATTCGTCGTCTTCCCCGTGTGCAACCGCATCAATCATACCGGCTTGAACCGCTACACGTTTCCGTTTCAAATTTTTTGGTATATGCCGAATAAAATCAAATAACCCCATCGTTACCTCATACTATTGACTTTTACAGTAAAACGTTTCAATTGTAACGGATTCTTTTTTAACGCCTCCCGCTCATCCAACCAATCCTGATGTTCGTCCGCCTCCTTTTGTGATTCAAATGTTGCATTTATTCCTGAACCTGAAAAGGAACGAACCCGACCATTGGCACTAGGCATTATATCTGTTTCATTTTTTCGTTTTTGTCTTGACATGACTTTTTCTCCTTCGACTGGAGATTATATCAAAAATTAAAATCTGTCAATCAAAAAATGAAAGTTCGTCACAGATGTGTGAAATAGGTAGAAAAAAAGTTAAAAAACTTTCAAAAAAAGAACGTCAGGCGGCAACGGTTGACACCTGACGGCGGTTTGGGGTCAGGTGTAAATCATTTACACCCGACCGTGATCCGGCGATTAAAATCATTCTAATCTTTTTTTCTCAATCGTATGCATCGTTTGTTTACACGATTGATTTGTGCATTTACGTTTCCTAATAACAACAGAACCGTTTTTGTTATGTGTATAAACAACAATCATCGGTTCGCCGCAAACTGGACATAACCATAACGTTTTACGTTTCTTTTTTGTATCACCTTCCATAGTTTTTCCCTTTCTGAATTTCAGACGCTTTGATTCGCGGTCTGTCTTTTTTGTTTCGTAAAATTGTCTTGTTTACCGCCGATTCAACATCGGCAAAAGAAGCCAACGCGGCTGTACCAACAAGAGTATCAAATAAATCGTTGTCGGCGACCTCCGGTTTTTTGAGTTTCCACTTGTGATACTTATTAGCACTTATCCTAAATGTTTGATATTCCTCCGAACATAATTGTTCGGAAAACATTTGATGTTCTTCTATTGAACCGTCAAATATTGTAATCGTACCTTCTCTATTCGCTTGAATAAGAAGGGCAGAGTTAATCTCCGTTTTATAGGTATTAACATCGTATTTTAGACTTGTTACATTTATGTCGCCCATGTAACGGCGTTTTTTCGATTCCGGATTTGCTATCCAATCGCAACCCTCACGCCTACGCTCGCCAAGATGCAACGATAAGTAACGATATAATTGGCCCTGAGCCGCCGCCCCATACATCGGCATAAGTCTATCCCGATACGGACTACTTCGTATTGCATTCCATATCGCTTTTTCGTACATTCCGTCCGCCGCATCAATTCCGCAAAACGCCAGCATACTTAGCGGCTTTTTAGTTACGAATTGATTCAAATTTGATAACCGATTTATATCAAACCGACCGCCGTTACAAAGATAATTCTGTTCAAAAATCCTTTTAACTAAGTCGTGAATCGCTTCGACAATCCTTTCATATTCGTCGCCGTCCGTATAAAAATCTTGTAAAGATACTTCATAATTTTCTTTACGAAAAAACGGACTTACTTGTTGCGGATATACGCCGTAATCAACAATATGTCCAAACTTCTTTTCATACCCCCACGCCGTTACACAATACCATAATAAATGTTTCCCTATGTCGATGTGGGCAGTAACAATTGCCGTATCGTCTGGAACATATAGTCTCGGCTTTGGTATAACCTTTTCTAAAACACGTGAAGGTGTTAAATATCCTTCTCCGGATTCAAGAGCAGCAATAGGATTGTTTTGTTGTTCAGTAAAAAATGTATATTCGTCTTCGCACCACATATCCATTGCAAACTGAATCGCGCTAATCATATCGTCTTCATAGTCAGCCGCGTCAATGACTTCACATCCGGCATCCATTTGTTTTTGATACTTCTTGTAAAATTCCGTTGCTTTAATTTTGTTTCCTGTATCAATAAGACTTTCCGTTCTTATCTCTTTATACTTTCGCCATAGTTCCATATTGTTCGGTAGGCGGCTTAACCGGCGATAAATTCGACCAAGATAATCCGGCGATTTCTTTTTATCTAATAATTGAATCGCTAAATCATTAGGGGCAATACAAGTACACATTGCCAATACGCCCGTCTTTTGCCGCCGTTTGGTTATTCGACTGTAACCGCCAAGATTGCGTACAGTTCCTGTTATAATTTTGTGCATACCTGTTACAAGTTTTAATGAATGTGCTGACATGTCCGATTGAGGATCGTCAATGTCAATCATCGACGGACGATACGCCGATGTAAAAATTGTATGGTCTGCACCGCGTATTCCCTCTGAACCGATGGAATAGAATGAGATTGCCGAACCGCTTAGTTCGTAACCTTTAACTGTCGGCAATACAATTTTTGAATCACGAAAACTCGCATTGATTGAAATTCCTTTGTACTTTATGTCGCGTACCGTTGATTTTCCGTAACAAGATAACGGATAACATACTTCGGGAAAATCCTCTTTTAATAATTCATTGAATCGTAATTGATTCAAAATATACTGGTGGCTTCGTTCCGTTGCCCCGCCAACTGCTCCTAAGTACACTATGTATTTGTGCAACTCTGGATATTGTAACAAAGCGTATAACGTTCCCCACCGAAGGAATGTTGACTTGCAAAAACCACGCGGTGCGGCTATTGCTCTTTTCACTCCGTTTGTAACAACGTCTTGAACGCTTTCGGCAATTTCATAATGTGCCGGCACCCAATCACGATAAAACGCTTCTTGACCGCCATAGATTTTACAAAATTGTACAAAATCTTTTTTTGTTTTTTCACGACGTTTAATGTTTTTAATTTTGGGTATTTCGCCGATGTCATTTGATTCATCGGTTTGTATTCTCCATCGGGCGGCGTTTTTTAATCTATTCAATTCACCGGCTTTTTTGTCCGAATGTTTTCTCGGTCGCCCGCGTCTTTCAATAGATTTTTTCACTGCTTTTTTGGTTGCTTTTTTTATGGCTTTTTTCGCCGCTTTTTTCTTACTGTGTTTAACGGATTTTTTTATAATTTTTTTCATAAAGTAAAAAGGGTGTTTTATCGGGCTTTCCCGCATCCTAAGGAAACGAAATGATGCTGAAAGAACCTATTGATGTTATAATTGTTTCAAAATGATACACGTGTTCTCCCTTTGTGAAAGGAGTGTTTCGTTAATTGAGTTGTGGTAACAATTGTGATGGTCTCAATTCAGGTAACATGTTTCCAATTTCATTATATGCTTTTTCGATACGTTCACATGACATTTCAAAATACTTTATTTCTTTTTCTATACCAATAAAATAACGATTATTCTTTACACACGCAACACCTGTTGTTCCACTTCCCATGAAGGGGGCAAGAATAATATCATTTTCGTTGCTGTAAGTATTTACCAACCATTCTAGTAACTTTTCTGGTTTTCTTGTCGGGTGTTTGTGTAACTCTTTTTTAGCAGAATTAAAACGATAATTGTCCTCGTCAACACTAATAACACTTCTAGGAAAATGACTGTCTGTTACTGCAATAGATGGTTTTTTACAAAAATTATAGACTTCTGTATTATATTCATATTGTACTCTTATTCTTTTCTTACATGGTACTTTCTGGGGATTGTATGTCGTTTTATTTTGTTTGTTTTTCGGCGAACAATTATCTTTATAAAATACCAGTATATTTTCATGTGCTTTTAATGGTTTACTGTTGCAGTCTAAAAATCTCATTGCAATAGATTTTTCCCAGATAAGGTCATATCTAAACCACTCTCTTTTTGACACGATTAGATCCGCTGTAAAAGGTTCAGCAGAAAAGAGAACGATGTTGGCAGTTTTAATCGTTTTTGAATCGGCTAGATTCCAAAACGATTGTAAATCAATTTTTTTATCCCATTTACAATTTGTTATGTTGTAAGGCGGATCAGTTAT
>JAIROD010000677.1 GCA_031257725.1 Planctomycetaceae bacterium
CGATTAGAAGAAGTCCCAGCAGAAGTTAAACAAATCACCTATTCCGTAAACTGTACTGTTGGGACGATTACTAACGTTAATCCCAATATGGTAATATCAACGGATAAACATTCCGCTTCTAAAACAATAAAACAGTTGTACTCTGCTGTATCAGCTATAGCACAATTTCCACAAACAGGGAATCTCTCACTTGGATTGACTGTTACTGTAATATTTAATGATGATTCATATTTACAAAAGTCTTATTCAATATTCATTAACGTTGTCAGTGCAACCTTGACAGTTTATGCGGATCCGCCTAAAAATCCTGTAAGAATGGTACATATTGATCCTAATGCCATTTGTGTTACCGGAAATGATATTGGTCACTCGTTTTGGAAAGTAGAAGTGGAAAAAAAAAGTCAGTGGGGAACAGATAAAAAAATTACACTTATTGACGATAATGGTACACCGCAAGCACCACAGGATGTTGCAAGTTGTCCTTATGGTTTTTATCCTTTTGGTTGGAATAAAATGGTCTTGGCATTAATTGTTTATAATGGTGTCATTGGTGATGATTCACCTCACAGTGTAGGTGCTTCTAAATCGTATTCTATAACGATAACAAAAGCCAAAGCCGTAATTGATGAAACGATTGATCTTGCAACAGGACATAACTACCATCTTCAAAATGTCGGAGGGAAAAATTGTACAAAACAATGTGTCCATATTAGTAATGATATCGCAGGTTGCAATGCGCCGTCTGGTATTGGAATGGTGGGATGGCGTCCTACTGCTAATACGGTAGTAGCTGCGCCTTCATTTATATGGTTTGCTAATCCTTATCACCATACCAAACAACTGTCCCAATAAATTATTCAATTATATTGTTACCGATTGAAATTTTACTGTAATTTTGCCTCGCCAATACCTCAACAAGGGGTGATAGTTTGAATGAAGGCGATCAAATAATGCCTGACTAGCTACACTCTAAAACAAAAACAATTGTTACGATGAGAACATTTATTATTTTTTTCTTTGTTACGAATTGCTTTATGTTTCCTGAGTCATTTGCGCAAGACCGATTAGATGATTCTATTTGTTTCCGCAAAGAGATTCCCAAAGATAAAGCGGCAATGATGCTTACAAGAATTATTCATTTTGGCGATTTGCTTCAAAGCAATAATCATTCCACGTTGAAATATCTTTGGAATAACCCATTTGACCAAATTGAATTTGATGGTAACTTTTCAATCTCGTATTCTAATCTTGATTATCTTAACGTTAATCCTGGTTTACCCCGAAAATATGGCAAAGGTGATGTATCAATTACACTATCACATTGGGCAGGAAAAAATTATGAAGACTATGGACCCTATATTAGCCAGAACTATCTTGTACTGTGTTTTCTTAATTATACAAAAATTGGCAGTTACTATGAGTTTGGAAAGATCGTGAATGAAAGTTTCGGGGTACGTTTCAACGAAAATTCCGGTCTATCGGAAATTTTTCAACTTTCATTAAAAGGCACAAACGTTAATATTCCTGCTGAAGATGCACTCCTTGAATGGAATCACGATGGAAAAATTATTGTCAACCAAAATGCTGTGATAATACCTCGTATGCGAAATTTGCCTGATATTGAAAAGACCGATGAAATAAAAACACAATGGGGACAAGTTCCAGTTATTCCCCAAATTAAAAATGACAAAGATTTAAAGAATTTTTTTGAACGTATGACTCAAATAATGTCTGCCAGAAAGTTGAAGGAGGTTTTAAATCTTTTAGAGTTACAGTTAGTACAACCAGCAACTTATAAATCATGTCTGCTATCATTCCGTGAGTGGAAGTGTCAATGGGGAGGCGTGATTGGTAATATTAAAAATGAATTGCAAGGCTATGTTTTTGATACAAAAACAAATGGATTGCTTGATTTATACATTGAAGGGATGGTTTCTCTTCCTGATAAATTCGATATAAAACCTTATCTTGCTGGAAACGGTATTGAAGTAAGATTCCACCCGACCGGTTATCCTGCCAGTTACAAAACGATAGTCCGAAATCGTCTTTTTGGTCGTCAGATTGAATGGAACGATAAAGGCGAAGTGATTTCCGATATTGATTTTGATATTCCGAAGCCATGGCTTGATGCCCCGAAAAATGATGAAAATCCGCAATCAAAAAACTGAACTGCTGACAAAATTGGTGTGAAACATGGTCGCTTTAATAAACAATCTCGATAATCCTTATGATTGGTACGGTAATGGCGTAAAGGCGTTGCAACGTGAAGCGGTTGCGGCGTTGTTGAATGCGTCGAATCCGAACGTTAATTTCAAATATTCTGTTGACGATATTATCTGGAAAGTCCGCACAGCGTATGCAACCGGAATGTATCAATTATATGCCGATTGTCTTTACATTGAGAACAATCACGGCGGTGATATTACAACGGGAAATCAAACGCCGGATCGGATTGAAGAACTTCGGCTTGAATTAACCAAACAAATTTTCGTGCGGAATGTTGCGCCGACATTGGTGATTGCCGGAGAACTCACGTCAAAGCCCGGAATAGATTACGTACTGAATCTAACAAGTTCTGATCCGGGTGATGATACCATTACTTCATGGCTTATTAATTGGGGCGACGGAACGGAACCGGAACTTGTTATCGGAAATCCGCAAACTGTAACACATATTTATACAACATCCGGTTTGTTCACGATTTCGGCAACAGCAACCGATGAAGATGGAACCTGGAATGCCAACACGATTGATGTTGA
>JAIROD010000688.1 GCA_031257725.1 Planctomycetaceae bacterium
GTTCCAATCCCCCCTAAAAGTCGGGAGGTTCTGAAACATTGGAATTGTAAATCATGTCCGTAAAATAAGTTAAGTTCAAATTCTTTGACAAAAAACGAGAATTTTTACTCATTTTTGACCTCCTTTCCACCGTTTTTTAAACAAAACTTGACTTTTTCATTGTAACACATTTTCCGTTTGCGTCTATCATCACACCGCAGCACATGCTTTATCAAATGTCGCTTCGAAACAATTGATAATATGTTTCGTTAATGAAGTATTCGACAAACTACAGGAAATCACCGCTTCCCGCTCTTTGGCAAAACGTTTTTCTCCCTCCGCAATACTTTCCGCCGATTCTTTTTCTTTTTCATCCAATTCGTAAGTAAAGTTAGGATATTTATGATGCGCAAAACTATTCCGATAAACCACCAACACACGCTTTTCCGCCTCTGGAATCGGCAAGGATTTTACAATTTTCGAAAAACCGATGAATCCCTTGCCCTCTCCTTCCGTCGGAGCTTGCAATCTGTATTTCTTGATAACCGCATTTTCGAGTTCGTGAATCTTTCCGAAAACCTCACGCCGCCCACGATCATAATCGGCAAATTCTTTTTCAATATCATCGTAATCAAACTCACTCTTTTGCGAAATTTCGGCTAAGCTGCACAATAATGACGGTAACCGTACATCGTTGATAACCCGCCGGAAGTTACCAAAATTTTTCGGTTTCATTTTGCCGGTAATCGTGTATTCTTTTTCGCCCACACGGTATTTCCAAGATAACAATTTGTTCGTTTCACTTAACAGGAATTTTTTCGGTGCATCAATATCTTTCAAGTAATTACCTTTAACTGTTTTCATTCCAAGCAATTCCCGCATTGCGTCAAACAGCACAATGTCTTGCATCCGGTTATGCCGTAACGTTGCTTCAAGAGCAGTAAAGGCAGAGAATATACGATTAAATTTATCCGCATCTTTTACATCAAGCAGTTTCGGTTTCTCTTTTTTTGCCGGTTTACGTTTGCTCAATTCGGTTAATTCCATACGCAAGTTTTCTTGTTTGAATCGCGGAGTTGCCGGATTCTGTAACTGTTCTTTAATTGCCTGCATCCGCAGTTGAGCGGGGTCAACCGTTTCCTGCGTTTTCGCTTTCAACGGTAACGTTTTATCAATCAAGAACAATGTTGTCAGATTGGGTTCCGCAAGCCACTGTTTATAAAGTTCCTGTTGCAGTTCTTCGGTTATTCCATTGATAGGGTTCGATGTACGGGATTTTTCCGGTGACAAAAAACTTGTCAGACGTTTGAGCGTTTTGCTCATTGCGTCCCGCTCAACGGAGTAGAACCATTGCGAACCGTCTCCGTTCCATTCGTGAAATTTTTGTATTAAGAATGTGGTATTGTGCGGCAAAATAAATTTTTCACCGTTATTCTGACGCTTACGAATCGGCAGAGCGTTAAATTGTTTCGGGAATTTCTCTTTGATCAAGTCCGTCAAAATTCCGGTGAACAAACCGCGCGGCAAGTTAACGGGATCGGCATTTTCCGCTCGTGCTTTTGCCCATTTCGTGATGTAACCGACTTCACATTTCTTTTTGTTACGGGCAAAACGGCGGCGCAAAACGTAACAGTCTTGTGGATTTTCTAAATATTCATTAAGAAAACAAATTTTGCCTTCAAGATATTTTTCGTAAAAACAGTCAATGGAAGTCATACCACTTGCCAGAACTTTTTCGACAAATTTCGGATTTTTTGTCAACCCGGCTTTGTTAAAAATCTGTTTGAGTGTATCTTTGCGGCAGTCAAAGAGGGCAAGTGACCGTTGCAGAATCTGGAAGTTGGCGGAGGTGATTTTGCCTTTGTGACCGGCGGCATCCGTTTCGTCCGGTTTTTGCAGTTTGACAACATCACGGGCAATGAACAACGCCATACTTCCCGTTTTGAATTGAGGTTGTTTCGATTTTTTGCCTTGTTTAAAGCCGCCCTGTTTGTAAATTACCTCCTGTTCTTTACGGAAGTTACCGAGTTTTCGTTGCGTGTCGGCAATCATCTTACTCAACGCCGTTTTTGCTTCTTTCTCCGTCTGATCGACCGGTGAAATTTTCACATTGCCCATACCGATGTACTGCCGGATGTTTTCCGGTAAATCGTCAAAGCGAAGATGGTAAACCGCCGCAACATCATTTTTTGTAATATTTTTTCTATCGGCAATTGCTTGACGTAATGCATTCCAATTGGTACAGAAATCATTGATGACTTTTTCAACGGCATCGGCTTTTCCATGTGCGGTAAGAAACGTGATGACCGGCAATTCATACGGTGAAAGCCATGCGTCGGGAGTAGGGTTCTTAAACTGGATGCGGTTATATTTTCCGCCGCGTGTCGCAAAAGACGGTTCCCCTTTCGTCTTCAATGCCAAACCTATTCCCTGTCGTCCGATCACATATTGCGGTATCATATCGGTACGGTATTCTGTTTTCTTGGGCGATTGTCCGGCTTGCGGAAACCAATACCATGTTTCATATTCCTGTTTTTCCTTTTTCGCGTTGTCGTATGATTCTCTTTCGCCGGTATAGCGTTTCAGAACGTCCTGCATGTTGTCAAAACAGAATATTCGTTTTGATAATCGGCGGTGTTCCAGAACGGAACCGTCAAACATTGTTTTCTGATAATCCGCATTGAAAAACGTACCGGTACAAATGTGAAACCGCAATTGGTCGAATTTTCGGTTCACATCCAGATAGCGCAGCATCAAAGTTTCGGCACGGTATTTTCCAAACCGCTTCATCAAATTTTCCGTTTGCGTTTCTTCATCAATGAAACGGAAATCATTTTGCCGTTCCGGTGAAAGCATATTGAATAACTCATCAGGACATTTGTGAAGTTCATTGAGAATATCCATACCGACTGTTTGCGGTGAAAGTTCGCTGTCCGTCATCAAACGTGTTCGCGGTAAAATAATATGAGTTACCGAAAATGCTCGAATGAGAAGTTGTTCGTATTCTTTTGGAAACTTCAATCCCTGCACAAGTTCGCTGATATACTTCGGTTCCAAAAATTGCGCAACAAAAAAAGCAAGTCCGGCGGGTGAAAAATCCGTTTTGTCCTCGTTAAAGAATCCTTGCTTGCAAAGATAATCAGGATTATTTTTCATGTCTTTCGTTTTTTTCGCTCCAACTATTTTGGCAGTGAGCGGCATGAGCAATTTATCTGCTGTTTTGTTGTCTATTGTTTTATAAAACCGTTCTTTAATCGTTCGGCGGTTGAATTCCACAAGCCGGTCAAGATCAAAAAGTTGCTTTTGATTATTCTCGGAAAATAATTCTTTGTCATGAAGAGCGTGGGTGTATTCGTTCCGTTTTTTGTAAAGCAATTGGGCGTAAAAGAGGAATAGGTCTGCAATGTCTTTGGGCAAAAGTTGTGAAGGCGGAATGTTCTTTTTCTGTTTCGTGTTTTTGTCTTTTCCTTCGTGAGCGGCTTCGCGGTAATTTTTGATTTCCCGCAGAAAAGGAAAGTAATGAACAAGATCATTTATAATTTTCGATTGAAGGACAATATTGGTCTCTTCATTGTCCTCTTTATTGGTCTCTTTGTCGGTTTTTTTTAACGCATCAAAGATGGACAGTTTTTTAACATTGTTAATTCCGCCGTCTTCAAAACCGTGGTCTGTGGTTTCGTTTTCTAGCGTTTCTGCTGTTTCCTGTGTTTTGGACGAGTGGTCGTTAGCGTATTTTCTGTCGAGATACTGTACGACAGCGAGCAGATTGTTTGCCGCCATGTTAAGGTGCATTGACCAAAACGGTTTGTCAAATGATATTTGATTTTTCATAATTTATTCCTTTGCGGAAATGAGTTAAAAGTTAATTGTTACTGAAAATCGAAAATTTATTTTTTTTTCGACTTCAGTCAACTTAAATCAACCGGAGTCAAAAAAAAAGATCATTATTAGAGATTCGCGTTGCTTAAAATCCTCACACAATATAAGGACGGATTTTACATTTTCTGACAAAAAAATCAATTACGACAATTCCATCGGAAAACCGTTACTCAACAAACTACCGTCCGTGCGGATTCGCAATTCAAATCCGTGTGAAACTTGTTCACTGTTTTCTGTGATTGCAAAGGTATGAGGTAATAAGGTTCGTTTCTATCAATTCTGACAGAATCTCTGTCAAAAATCACATTTTCATCTCGCCTATTCTATGGCTAATGAATTGTGATTACGTTCAACTGACCAATCGAATTATGCAGAAATGTTTTTTTCGCAACCTTCCGGTTGCGGCTCTGAAGATTACGTTCAACTGACCAATCAAGTTATGCAGAAATAGTGCCAAACTATAAAACATTGAGCAATATTAACATAACTTGTTATAATTAAATAGTTTACGGAATTAAAAAATATTTTTACGTATCTCTTGCACCATTATTTGAAAATGTTAAAATATCCAAATTGATATTTTTTAGGATAGTAAATATCTAATTTAATAGGAAAAAAATATGACCAAAACAAAGAAAAATGTTGTTCTCGGAATTGTGGGGAATAAACTCGATAAAAGAAAATCCCCTTGGCGACCAACAATTCATCTCGTTCAAAGTATGGTTCAGAAAGGATTTTCTGTTGACCGTTTTCATCTTTTGTATCAAAAATCAGATAAGAAGCTGGCAGAAGATATTCAATCAGAAATCGAAACCATTTCACTCAAAACGAAAGTCCAACTTGATGCAGTTAATTCACTTGCCTGGGATTATCTTAAAACAAGTCAACACCTTTTTGATTATGTTTCAAAATTTCCGTTTGATTACAAAAACGAAAATTATTATATTCATCTCACAACCGGAACAGATACTGTTAAGAATTGTTGGGTGTTGCTTCTCATGAATAATATTTTACGGGCAGAAATTATTCAATCGCATAATCCGGAAGGTGGTTCTGCCAATGCTTATACTATTGTCAATACGGAAGATATTTCGCTGCAATTTGATTTATGGAAACAAGAACATGCAACAAAAAATCGCTTGAATGACAATATTTTGACATATCAAGAAATTTTTTCGGAAATACAAGAAATTGTTCAGTCGAAAATGAAGGCGTCTTGTTTTCTTTTACTTGGTGAAACCGGAACAGGCAAAACACAACTCGTTCAAGATATTGCAAAATATCTCAAGTTGAATTTCGTTGAAATAAATTGTGCTTGCTTAATTCGTGCAACGGCGATGAGTGAACTTTGTGGTCATAAAAAAGGAGCTTTTACCGGCGCAAGTCATAATTATGAAGGTAAACTAAAACAAGCGGATGGCGGGATTCTTTTTCTTGATGAAATTAGCGAGCTTGGATTGGAAGAACAAGCGATGTTACTCAAAATCCTTGACGGAGGAAAAGTTGACACGCTTGCTGAAGCGGAAAATAAGAAGAAAACCGTTTCTTTCCATTTATTTTGTGCAACCAATAAAGACTTAGATGAAGAAGTTGCCAATGGTAGTTTTCGTGGCGATTTGTTGTCTCGTATTAATCTTTGGCAATATCACTTAACGCCATTACGAGAAAGAAAAGAAGAATTAAAGAAAGTATTAGAAACACAAATCGAAGAAAATAAAACCATTATTTTTGATGAAAAAGAAAAACAATACTTTTTAAAATTCGCATTGGCTCCCGAAACAGAATGGCTTGGCAATTGGCGAGATTTTAACAACATGCTGGCGAGAATTTTCATTCGGGCAAAAAATAAAAAAGTTACAAAAGAAACTCTTGATAGAGAGATAACGGAATTAAAAACCAGATGGTCAAAACGCAAAGGAATAAAAATCGAAACAAATAACATCAATATCGATTCATTCAATCCTAACGATTACCAAAATGACATTTATTATCAACGCCTTTGCGAAAAATTAGGAAAAGAAAAATTGGAACAACAACATTACGCCGATATCTTGCAACTCCTTACAATTTTGCGAATTTGTAAAGGAAAGAAAAATGCCGCTGAAGCAGGTAGAAAACTGTATCCTAAATCTATAAATCACTCAAGTCAAATGGGGAAATTTTTGAAAAAATTTGGTTTGGAATGGGAATTAGCTAAAGAAATTACCCGTGATTGAATTTTTATGTTTCAATCGGTTTGAAAATAAATTACTCAAACGGTAAACAGAAATAGGAAAATAAGTAATATATCAGCGGAACATTCCTCTGATATATTACAATCTATTATGTTTTATGTTGCGATTATTCCGTAATGGGGTAAAAGATGAAAAAAATTACGTTTAAGAAATTATTCGCGTTTTTTATTTTTCACCGGTGTTAGAATGAGCGTTAACGGTGTTCCGCGTTCAGGAATGCGTTCCGTAAAACACGCAAAAAGTAATTCCGCATTGTCCGCACTGCTCTTGATCGGAACATCAAGAATCGCACCAACAAAATTAGAAAGACCAAATAATTCGCCGCTCTCATCTGCAACATAATGGTTCACTCCCGATTCGTCTTTATATTGCGTACTGCCGGTAAAAACCCAATGTGTTGACATTGCCTTTTTGGAATCCTCCTTACTGTTTCCGGCATCCCAAACCCATTCTTGTGCTAATACCTCTTTTCGTTGACCATTCTGATCGTTCCAACGAATCGTAATCTCAATTTCATCACCGCTCGGCGGTACAAATTGCGGAGTCTGTTGAACCGGTTTGCCCGGCTCCGCACCCACCGCAAGAAGCGCAGCGTGAATCAAAAACGGCTTAACCCGTACTGAAATAATTGATTCATGTTCCTTCGTTCCAATACGGCAGGCTAAAAGTTCCAAAAATCCATCACGTAACACAACACGACCAAGAATCACCACACCACCGCCATCAGGCATAAGCCAAATCCGGTCTTTCGGATCCAATGGAATCAATTTGTCCGGCTCATCAACCAATGGAATCCGTTTTTGCTCTTCTGCAATCGCGGCTTGTTCCTTCGCATCCTCCTCCGCAAGAATTTTTTCATACTCCAATTGCAACTCTTCCCGACTCATGTTTTCACGACCTGATTCCGAAACATTTTCTACCGAAGTTGCCGGTGAATCCGTTTGCGATGTTACAACATTTTCTTCAGGTAATTGGAAAGAAGACAATTCCTGTTTCGATGGTTGATTCTCCAACAATTGATTCTTCTGATTATTCGGCGGTTGATTTTCCTGTAATCGTTGTTCTGATAATTGATTCTCAGATAATTGGTTTTCAGATAATTGGTTTTCGGATAATTGGTTCTCGGATAATTGGTTCTCGGATAATTGAACGTTTGTTTTAATTGTTGGAACAGATTGCAATTCCTGTTTTTCCGGTAACGGTAACATTGCCAGTATCAAAGTCAACGGACACATCATGAAAAGCCAAACCGCAAAATACCAGAGTTGACCTTTTTTTAACCAATCCAACAGCCAAACCAATGCGACAATTCCCACTACACAACTAACCAACATTCCAATCAACAATAAATGTACTGAAAGCGAATTAGGTTCGGCATTGGGTTTGAGCAGCCCTTTGAGTTCGAGAATCCCGCCGCCGCCAATAACCGGAATGGCAAGAAGAAACGAAAAAACCGCCGCTTCATCACGCCGCAATTTACGGAACAAACCGGCAACAATTGTCGAACCGGAACGTGAAAGACCGGGTAAGATGGCAATCGCTTGCACCGTCCCAATCACCAACGCATCAAACCAAGTCATGGTCGAACAAGTTTTTTCACCGTCAGTGTTTCGCGATCGAATCAGAAAAATTCCTGTGATCGCAAAGCAAATTGAAATAATGTACAAATTCGTTTCAATCCAAGGAGCAAATTTTTTCACCAGAAGACCAACAACAACCGCCGGAAGCGTACCGATAATCAAAAGCGGAATTAACCGAAAATCTTTTTTGAACAAATCAATAATACGTTGCCGGAAAACAATCAGAACAGCAATCA
>JAIROD010000696.1 GCA_031257725.1 Planctomycetaceae bacterium
TTAATAAATTAATAGTTAACGACGGGGTTTACCCCGTGTTTTAGGGTTAAGTTGAACAACGCGGGGCAAGCCCACGCCGTTAACGTTCGGTAAAGTCTGAATTATTAGAGGTTCCCAAAGACAGTTGTCTTTAACCCAAAGACGGTTGTCTTGGGAGCGTTTTGTTATTTGTGGGCGGGCGACCACAAGCAGGGTTGCTCCCAAACAACAAACATTCCCGTTTTCGCCTGCCATGAGAGTGAATCAGAATACGGCGATAGGGAATGATCACTCAATCCGTGAACACGAGGGGAAAAAACGACGAAATCGTTATACAAACACGGTTTGTTGCCGATCAGATCCTACGGAAACAATTTCAACCGGTTTGCCGATTAGTTCGGCGATTCGTTTGATATAACGTTTGGCGTTGTCCGGCAAATCGTCATATTTTGTGATTCCCGTGATTTCCTCTTGCCAACCGGATAATGTTTCATAAATCGGAACCGCTTTTCGCAAATATTCAATTTGACTTGGAAAATGTTCAATCCGTTGTCCGTTAATTTCGTAAGCGGTACAAATTTGAAGGCAATCGATGCCGCTTAGAACATCCAGAAGCATCACCGAAAGTACGTCAACACCGCTCAGTCTCGCCGAATAACGCACCGCCACCGCGTCAAACCAACCACAACGGCGAGGACGTTTTGTAACTGTTCCAAATTCATTGCCCCGTTCACGAATACGTTGTCCAATATCATTGTTTTGCTCTGTCGGACAGGGACCGCCGCCAACACGAGTTGTGTACGCTTTGACAATTCCGATTATTTTTTTGAGAAAATGGGATGGAACTCCGCTACCGCCGGAAATGCCGACACCACTGCTGTTACTGCTTGTAACATAAGGAAACGTTCCATGATCAATGTCCAGTAATGATCCTTGTGCGCCTTCAAAAAGAATTCGTTTATCAGCGTCAACCGCGTCAAGTAAATAATTCGTGGTGTCGGCAACATAAGACCGAAGCCGTTCAGCATAACCGAGATATTGCCGGTAAATGGCTTCCGCATCCAGTTCGGCATCCAAACCGGGAATCCGCATCGTGTTATCACAATGATCGGTCAATCCCAAAAACAGTCGGTTTTTAACACCGGCAACATGTTCGACTAATTCTTTGAAATCCGGTCTGAAAAGATCGCCAACACGAATCGCCAGAGAACGCCCCACTTTATCTTCATAACACGGACCGATTCCACGCATTGTTGTTCCGATCGGTTCGTCGTTACCGATGTTGTTGAACATCCAGTCGGCAATATGGTGCCATGGAAAAATAACATGGGTGCGGTCGCTAATCATCAAATTACTGCCGATGTTGATTCCGCGAGCAACAAGAGAGTCGATTTCTTTAAGGAGAGCAGCAGGATCCAGAACCACTCCGCCCGCAATAACACATTGAACATGAGGACGAAAAATACCACTCGGAATCAATGATAATTTGAATTTTGCCCCGTTTGCAACAACGGTATGACCGGCATTGGATCCGCCCTGATAACGAACAACAATCTCGTTTTGCTCTGTGAGCAAATCGACAATTTTACCTTTGGCTTCATCTCCCCATTGGAGACCAATTATGGCAGTACCCGGCACCGTAAACCTCGTTAATGAATGGAAATAAAGTAAAAAACAATAAAAAGATCAGGGCAAACTTTACTCGAATGACAACCCTTAAACATTGTACCAAGTCAAAACAACTTGGCAAGTTAGTTAATAGTTCGTAGTGAATAGTTAATAATGACGCAAGCGATTAAATTTCCAAAACGGCAATAATCCGCTTGCAACACTATTTACTACGGACTATTCAGTATTTTCCAGACTGTCAAAGTCGTCAAAATCATCGTGTTCATCGAGATCCGTATCAAAATCCTCGTCTGGAATTTCAATCTCTTCAAAATCACTTTCGTCAATGTCCCCAATTTCATCAAATTCCGCATCCGAAAGACTTTCAAAATCGTCGTCAAAATCAATATCGAAATCGTCGTCATCAAAATCATCGTCAAAATCGTCAGTAAAAAAATTGACGAATTTACGTTCTTCCGATGGCGGAACGGTTTCTAAGGGAGTTGTGGGCGAAGAAGCCGGAATTTTGTTTGGTTTGGCGGAAACCGGTGGTACGCCGGAAAAATTGTTTGGAATACCTTTTGATTTTAATGCAGTGGTCATGCGTTGGCTCTTTTTCTCCTTAAATAAAGTCAAGATAATGATAAAATCCGGTAAACGATTCAACAGTTTGGAGTTTGGGATGATTCCCGAAATCTCTACAAAAATTGCCGTAACAGTGTAATCAATAGGCGTGTCTTTGTCCAGCAAGGACGCAATATTATTGGTGAAAGACCAGGACGATTAAAAATGCTCGTTCCGTAGAGTGGGGAAAATTTATTTTTAGTATTCTACGAATGTCCGTAAGACTTGGAAGTGGTAGGCGAAAAATTTTAAAAAATTGCCTGCCATGCAGTGAAAAGGGATAACTATTCCGTCGTGCTTGTTGACGTATCGGACAACCCCTTTTAGTTAATGAATTAATGAATTAATGAATTAATGAATTAATGAATTAATGAATTAATAGGGGTTGTCCGAAAAAATGGAGTGCTACGGAATAGTTACAATATTAAAGCCGAATTTTAAAGTACGTTGCGTATAAAACGAAAAGCCGGTTTTTTGTTAGAAAAACCGGCTTTGGAAATTTTGTGAATTTCAATTGGCAATCACATTTATTA
Organism: Planctomycetaceae bacterium; assembly: GCA_031257725.1. Classification (GTDB taxonomy): domain Bacteria; phylum Planctomycetota; class Planctomycetia; order Pirellulales; family Thermoguttaceae; genus WRKP01. The sequence goes on from JAIROD010000696.1 coordinate 2,745, forward strand.
TCCCAAACACTGTATTTTGTGCAGGATTTATACTTAATTACTTAATTTACTTAATTTTAGTCGAGAAAACCGACAAGGTCTTGGCTTCGGGTTGGTTGTTGAAGTTTGCGGACTGCTTTCGCTTCAATCTGACGGATGCGTTCCCGTGTTACTTTGAAAATATGCCCGACTTCTTCCAACGTATAACTGTAACCATCTCCCAATCCGTAACGAAGTTTAATGATTTCCCGTTCACGATAACTCAATGTTTTGAGTACTTTGGCAATTCTGGTTCGAAGCATTTCCTGTGTTGCCCCAATTGCCGGATTTTCCGCCGCTCCATCGGGTAACAAATCACCGAAATGCGAATCCTCACTGTTACCAACCGGTCGATCAAGACTAATCGGATAACGATTCATCGCCAAAATTCGTCGGGTCTCATCCAACGGTGAATTAGCCGCTTCCGCCGTTTCCTCAATGGTCGGTTCACGTCCAAATTCTTGCAACAGTTTTCGCGAAACGTTGCGCATTTTAGACATGGTTTCAACCATGTGAACAGGAATTCGTATTGTCCGGCTCTGATCGGCAACCGCCCGCGTAATCGCCTGACGAATCCACCAAGTCGCATACGTACAAAATTTGAAACCGCGGCGATATTCAAATTTGTCAACCGCACGCATCAAACCGGCGTTGCCTTCCTGAATCAGGTCAAGGAAACTCAAACCGCGATTCCGGTATTTTTTCGCAATCGACACCACCAACCGGAGATTTCCTTCAGATAATCCGCGTTTCGCCTCCTGATATTTCACAAAAAGGTCTTTGATATACTTAACTCGGTTACGAAGACTTGTCGGCGTTTCCTGTGTTATTTGCAAAATGTTGCGGAATTCATCCAGTAAAGGTTGACGTTCATATTCCGGTCGTCCGCTGGCACGGTGTCCACGAATTCGTTCTTTTAATTCGTCCACCCGACGGCTAAATTCTTCCAATGTTGGAATCATTGTTTCAATACGTTGCGTTCGGAGACCGAGTTCTTCGATCAACCGGACCGCACGCCGCCGAGAACGTCCCAATCGTATCCACGCATTTTTTCGCTCTTCCGAATGTCGGGAGCAACTCGTTGCAATACGATAATCTTTGTGGTTTCGGCGAACCATTAATTCGAGTGATCGGAGATTATGAGGAAACCGTCCCATAATCTGCTGTTTTTCAAGGCTATCCGTTACGGAGACCTGAACTGTCCGGTCAAACGGTAATTCATTGTGATGAACCCGCCGCAACGTTCGAACCGCATGTTGGAGCACATAATCGCATTCCAATAATTTGGCGCGGAACTTTCGTCGAGTAATCTCAATTTGTTTGGCTAACGCGATTTCCCGTTGACGGGTGAGGAGGGGGATCTCACCCATTTGAGTCAGATACATTCGCACCGGATCATCCGACCATGCGTCAACAGCATCCAACTTAAAGAATTCTTCATCGAACAGTTCCGCTTCTTCTTCGTCCTCGTCCTCGTCAATGAGAAGAGAATCAACCATCTCGTCTTCGTCAATATCAACATCGCCAAGATGGAGTATCTCTTCCTCAGGAACAAGCACATCATCATAATCATCTATGAGAACATCTGGATCGTACAAGCTAAACTCCTGTAAAATAATAAGTTAAGTGGTTAATTTATTACCGCTTTCCAAAATCGTCGGGGGGACAACAACCGGATTTTTACCATTGATCGATTAATTTGATTAACGGAAAAAATGATTTGGAAAAACGGGAAAATAAGCAAATCTGTTGTTCTTTTTACGTAATTTAGTATCTTTTAGATTGAAAATTCCTGCAAAAACTCAAAATATTATTCAAAAATTCACCCCCAAATTAATACCCCGATGTAACATTCAATAATTGTTCACTAAAAAAATTTTTCAAATTTTATTCTCCGTGCAGAATTAAACCTGTCAATCAAAATAACATATCCCCTTCAATATAACATCGTTATATTGAATTGAACAGGGAATACCGGTTGCAAGGATACAAAATTTTCTGTTGATCATTTTCTGTTAATCGGCGGTAATCACAAAATCTAAAAAGCGATTCCTTCAGCATCGCAAAAAATTAGTAACAATGTTTTAATAACGGGGGATTGAAAATTGAAAATCAAAGCAACTATATCGAACGGTTTGTAACTGACATGAATTAATATACCTCACATTCAAGCGCAGTGCATTTTTTTTTATTATTTGGAAAGAAATTATTATCAGGTAAAACAGGCAAGAAGCAAAAAATTGTCGAATTACCTAAAACATTTTGGTAGTTCCATCTATTCGTTATTTTTCGATGAAAACTAGGAAGACACATCTGATCTTTGCTTGTCCTGATCAAATGATTTATGACATTCCGGTTTGGACAGAAGACTGGTTATTGGGTTCATGGGGTGTTTCATTGAGTGGTGGGAAAAAAGGGTCGGATTCCGGAAATATAAAAGTCGGAAAAAATCAAATATCCTATATGATCTAATTTCATGGAACAAATGTCCCCGTTCCGACTCATTTATTAAATATTCTACCATTTTCTTGAGAAAAAATCCAGAGAAAAATAATTTTTATTGAAAATTTTTAGGAGTATGTAGGAAATTTACGTGAAAATCCATTTGAAGCGGGATCGTAATACTTTTCGATTATTTCGATTTTTTTGTATTTTCCGAAATAAAATGTAATTTGTGTATCGTCTAAAATGCTTGCTTTTCTTAACTGTGAATGATATAATAATTGCCGTCTGTTGGTGATTGGGTTGTTAAGAATTGCCGGCGTTGAGACTTGAACGAGCCGGAATTGTTTTTTTACCGACATTATCATCTAATGGGAATCTCTAATAATTCAGAATTTACCGAAAGTTAACGGCGTGGGCTTGCCCCGCGTTGTTAGGCTTAACCCTAAAACACGGGGTGAACCCCGTCGTTAACTATTAATTAATAGGTCGAAAAATAAAAAATTGAATTATTAGAGATGCCCTAATATTATTCATTGTTTGTTTGTGCAAAATATGAAAAGGAGTATTCTGTGTCTCAGAAATATCTTTTACCTTGTTCCTGTGGGCGATCATTAGCAATCGAAACCTCTCAAGCCGGGCAAACGCTTACGTGTTCCTGCGGGCAAACGCAACAGGTTCCGTCTTTACTGAAAATCAAAAATTTACCGGTTGCAGAGGAAAGGAAAACGGACAATACAAAATCTTCTAAAGCGCATGAAACCGGCAAAATGCGGCAGATTTTTTTTCTGTTGGGAGTCATTTTTTTCCTGCCAGCCGTCCTCTTTTTTATTTGGGCATTGTTTTCCTATCCTTTACCGCGTGATGTTTCCCGAAAACAAGAATGGTTTAGTTGGGGTCGAAAGGAGTTGTACCAAAATTCAACGCCCATTCCTGAGTTTGAACATACTATTCTTTGGATTCGAAATGAAGATTTTGATCGGATGACTCCAATGGAACACTATTTCCATTTCAAATTACTCGAAAGCGGTCCAAATTTCAGTTATAACTTTCAGGAAAATTTTCAGGCGCTTCGGGATGCTTATCATATCCGTGTTGTGGCGGGAGCGGTCATGTTATTTCTGGTGTTGCTGAGTTTCACCGCTTCATTTTTTATGCCGAAACGAGATGTTATTGTTACAGGATGGAGCGGAAGCGAATGGCAATAAACTAAAAATCCCGCAAATTCTCGATTGGGCGTCTCTCATAATTCAACTTTTTATTTTCGACCGATTAATTAATAAATTAATAGTTAACGACGGGGGTTACCCCGTGTTTTGGGGTTAAGCCTAACAACGCGGGGCAAGCCCACGCCGTTAATTTTCGGTAAATTCGTAATATATCAGCGGAATTTGCGAAAACGTATTGGATTGCTTTAACAAACCTTATTTTCACCTTATTTTCTTAACTAAACAACCTCAGTAGCATGAAAATAAACAACAACAAA
>JAIROD010000773.1 GCA_031257725.1 Planctomycetaceae bacterium
TTTCTTTCATATCGTACAAAAACGTTACTCTGTCGGATTTCATCAAATGGTTTTTCCTTCAATATTTCGTCAAAAAATTGCGTAACTATTTTTATTTGAGGAAATGCTTTTGACGGTACACGAACAATATTTGAATTTCCTGATAACAAACCGAAAGCAAAGGAAAACGCAAAATTAATCGGAACATTTGCCGGAGTAATGTGAAACACTAAACCGCGTCCAAGCCGTTTTTTACTATCTTCATATTCTGACTTTAATTTTGAAATATTTGATTTTCTGCACCAAAACGCAAACGATGATATATCTGGATAAGCCGCCGCCGTTTTATTGGAAAGGAGTCTCTTCGATAAAAGGTTCAAAAATTCACAAACCGTCTCGGAATAAGGAACCATCGTTTTGACATGGATATTTTCGTTACCGATCAGGTAATTGATTTCAGTGTTTTTCATACGTATCGCTACACCCCCTGATTTCGGCGTTTTTCACTCTGCCATGAATCTTAAATGTTTTACCAAGTCTGCCGCACGGACAATCATCTTCACCTAATATTGTTCCCTCATCTTCTGTAAGAAGCGAATGCCCCGGATAACTGGTTGGGAGAAGTGATTGTAATTCAAGCAAACCAGATTCCCCTTCTGTAACAAGTTCAAAATTTTTCGGATTTCTTACAAAAACATTGGAAAAAACGGAACTGTGCATTCGACCATGTTCACACTCAACAAAAACAGAACCAAGTTGCTCCGCCATGCCGTAATAATTGTAAACTCGTATATTTCCTAATGTATCACAAACACGCTTGTTAAATTCTGATGTATCAACAGATTGTTCTTTCAGTTTTTTCCACCCGCCGCTATGAAACAAAATTCCGTTCTTGATATTCAGATGTCTGCCTAAATTTTCTAATTCACGAACAATATATTGCCAAATGAGATGGGTGTAACCATACAATAATATTGGGTTGTCGCCATATTGGTCTAAAAGTTCACTGATTTGATCCAATCTTAATTTCATTTCATCATCTAAGGCGAAAAGTACATCACGTCCAAATGTCATGAATCCAGTAATACCTGCCCCTCTTGCTGAATATAGTGAACGGTTTTTTTTAACTTGTTCTGTATCAAGTAATAATAATGGTAATCGTGATTTACCAATGTAGGATATAATAATCTTACTCAAAACACGTGTTTGATTTTGTACATTATCTTTATCAAGGAAAATCTTCGATGATTGTTGACCGGATGTTCCTGACGAAGTCATCGTTTTAACAATATCCTTTTGGGGAACACTCAATAATTCATACTCCTTGAATAAACGGACAGGAATAAATGGAATTGATTCCAATGAATTATTCACATTAATATTGTAATTCAAAATATCAAGAATTTTCCTATATTCCAGACAATGTTCATAATGATATTGTGTGAATGCGTTCAAATGCTCCGCAAAAAAAAATTCCTTTTCCTTTTTTGCTAACGAATATGGTTCCAATCGAATTGTCTCATCAATATTCAAACTCATCTTGGGTTTGCTTTTATAAAAAATCGTAATATATCAGTTGAATTTTGGAACGCGGGCGTCTCGCCTGCATTTTTTAGGGTTAACGCCGTAGGCGTTCTCTGTGAATAACCGCCGGTTATTCACCGTGTAAACTCCACACCTTAGTGGTTGGTTGTTGATAGGTCTATTTATTCATAGTAAACGCCTACGGCGTTTGTCTAATTTAATATCTTTTTACAAGCGTTACGGTCGGTTCCCAATGTATCGTGAACGGTTAAAAAATGTCAACTTCGCAAATTCCACGGGGATGTTATAAAAAAATCTACAAATTGTCATAAATTTTTATTGCGTTATTCATGATATCGGTTCAAAATTGTATAAATCGTTTTTCCTGACTCGTTTTTGGGAATCACTTGTATGACAACAATCTTAAACGCAGTCGTATTCAGTCCGGTTCTTTCGGTTAAAAATTTTTGGATATTCTCTTTCAATAACTCATTGACAATAAAAATGTACATTTTATCATCAATTCCGCTGCAAGCGATATTCGTATCGGAAAAATGTGATTGGAGCAGTGATTCCGTTTCGTCAAGACTAACACGATTTCCAAAAATTTTAATAAACCGTTTTTTTCGTCCAACAATATAATAAAAACCGTCCGCATCACGATAGGCAATATCACCGGTTCGCAGTATGCCGTTGTTTTCATCTCCCTTCACAAAATCTGCGGGAGATTCTGCGTAACCTAACGAAACATTTTCACCTTGATAAACCAGTTCGCCCTTTGTTTCACTCGTTTCAATTATCTCTCCATTTTCGTTTTCAATCCAAAATTTTCCGCCCGGAATAGCAATACCAATACTCCTTGATTTTTCAAACGAATTTTCATACGGTAAATAAGACATTCTGGCAGTCGCTTCTGTTTGACCGTACATCACAATAAAACGGATTCCTTTTTCTTTACAAATATCCCGAAATTCTTCTACAAGTTCTTGTGACAGTTTACCGCCAGCCTGAGTAATATACCGTAAACTCGGTAACAACATTTGTTTAAATCGTAGTTTTTTGAGTATTTCATAAATGTAAGGAACTCCGCCGAATGTGGTTGGTTTAAGGTTTTTTACAATATCCCAAAATTTTCGTTCAACAAGACTCAGCTCAGACGTAATAATTGTTGCACCTTTAATAAGATGTGAATTGATAATTGATAATCCATAAGTGTACGACATTGGCATTGTTGTGATTGCCCGATCTTCTGCTGTTATTTCGAGATATTCGGCAATTGATTCGGCATTGCTTTGAATATTACGATACGATAATCGAACCAATTTCGGACTTCCAGTACTTCCTGATGTTGTCAACAAAAGTGCAAGGTCGTCATGTAATTCCGGTCGAACTCCTTTTGTGTTTCGGTAAAGTACGTGATTTCTAAAATACTCAACCGGTTCGAAATACTCCGGCAGTAAATCTTTCCACTTTTCCGAAAGGAATATATATTCCGGCAAATAAACTTCAAGTAAACCGTAAAACAATTCATT
>JAIROD010000841.1 GCA_031257725.1 Planctomycetaceae bacterium
AGATTCGATTGGGCAATTTGTGTTTCTGACTGGTTTGGAAACTGATTGCCGACGTGAAACAGAGGCAAGCCGGCTATCGCCGTATTAATAAAAACCGCTCGGCGAGCGGTTGCCTACCATCGAATAACCAATCTACTGAATAATTACCTTTTTCTTAATTTCTTCCCGGAAATTTTCATCCATTGGTATTGGCTGTCCGCTTTCAAAGGCTTTATCAATTTCTTTTTCGTAATACGCCCACAGTTTATTTTTTTGTTCTTCTCGAACAAGTTTTTCGATATACTCTTCCGGTGCGGTCAATCCTTGTTCAATAACCTGATCGGTTACAAATTCCTGCAATGATTCCGGTAACGTGATAGTTAGTGTGGACATGGTAAAAGGAGAGTTAATCGTTAAAACCATCGAAATATAATATTTTTTTGGACAAACGCAATAGCTTCGTGAAACAAAACGTAACCGAGAGGTTTTTTTCCGCAGTTGATTCTGGCACTGCATTCCGCACCGGGCCGCAACGCCGGCGGCAGTGAATCCTGATCATCCAGCGCAACCTTAATTAAAACCGTGTTCAGATTACTCGACGCCGCTCCGGCACTTCCGGTATCTGTTCGGACTTCCGCACGATCATGGATTTCTGTTACCGTTCCGTAATATTTGACCGCCGGTTCTGTTGCCAGAACAAATTCAACCCGAAGTTTGGCGTTGGGATCATTTTCTTCCATTTGTTTTTTGAACATGGCAATATGCCCCATGTGTTTTTCCGGCATTGCCAGTTCCAGTTGCCAAGGTCCTTCAAGATCGGCAATTTCCATAACATATTGCATTCGGCTGATGGGACGTTTTTCGGTGAGCCGTTGTTTCACGTCCCACGAAACAACAACTCCGTCCATCGGCGACGTAATGAACAAATCCGGTTTTTGAAGGCGTTCGTAGATTTCCAATTTGGTTTCCACCGTTGCAAGACGAATTTTCGCCTGTTCCATTTGACCAAGCAATTCGGTTTTTTCATAGTCCGTCAACCGTTTATCCTGATCCTGTCGTTTTCGTTGCAATTCGGCGATTTTTTCAATAATTTCCTGTTGTTCACCGAGCAATTGAATACCGGCGACATCGAGTTCGGAACTTCGGAGTTCGAGCAATTGCGTCCCGCGATAGGCAAGTCCATCCTCTCCGACAAACGGTCCCTGAACTTTCATATTGTGATCAACGAAAAGTTTTTTGACTTCCGCATCCAATGGCGAATAAATTTTTTGACGACGTGTTGGTTCCAGTGTTCCGTTGCAGTGCATCTGAAACGGGTACGGCATAAAAACCAGAACCCCCAACACCGCCAGAATCAATGCTGAAATAAGAAGCGTTCTCGGTAAGAGTCTTGCAGTGAATAACAGTTTTGATTTTCCAATCAGTTTCCAGAGGGGCATTAGGAAAATGCTGTGATGTTCTAAGGCGTTTCCCAGTGCGGAACAGGCGTGTTCGGCGACAATTTCAACCCGTTTTCTCATTCGTTCCGGGATTCGGCTGTCTTCGATTTGTTCGACCAGCAACGCTCCAAACGGCGGTTCCTGTTTATTTCGCCGTGCCGGTTCGTCTTCTTCGTCGCGGTCTGTTTTTGTTTTTCGGAACAGCGGAAAAACGGCAATCATTTTGGTATGGGCTTCATCGACATAATCTTCGACTGCTTTTTCGACCTGAGGAGCAAAATCGGAGGTATCACCGGTGTACCAGATGGGTTCTCCCGCTTTAACGACAGAGGTTGCGAGTTTTCCGAGCAGTCGGACGGTTGTTGCCCGTTTGTCCACAACATCCTGCCCGCTCACTGCAACAATCTTACATCGCCTGCCCCGCCGCAATGCAATACTAACCCGATCACATTCAATCAATCGCCGTCCTTCATTGGCAATCGTGTAGGTGGTGGTGGGAACGTCGAGACTTCGATGAATTGTTCGGGTGAAATCTTCGAGAAGAGTCCAAAGGCTTTGGCGTTCACCGAAATTACGGAGTTGCCGATTTTTGTAGTAGTCTGTTGCAAGCACACAAACTTGAGCCAAAAAACGTAGAAAACCGCGTTGAGTGGTGGTGTTGGTATCGGGACGTTGAATGATTTCAACGAGACCGACAACTTCAAGCTCTGTCCGTATCGGACAAAACACCAGAAGCCAATCGGTGGGATTGCCGGATTCTTCTTCACCTTCAATTCCGGCATGAGGAGGAATAAGCGTACCGGTTTCGGGACCGTGCAGCATACGATAAAGCAGTCGGGCATGTTTTTGGTTGTCCTCTTCCTGAATCCCAATTTCTTTGATATTTACCTGATAGGCAAGCGACAAGGTTCCTTCTTCGAATGTCCAGAGAGCGCCGCCCACCGCCCCCATCGCCGAAACAACCCGATGCAAAAACTCACCGTGATACTCATTCGGAGTGATATCAAGTTTTGAAAGTTGCGTAATCTCATTAACAATCACCCGAATTTGAGTTTTTGTTTGTTCAATGAGGGTTTGATCAAGTGTTTCCTGTGAACTCATCGTAATTGTGAAGAGTGAAAAATAAAGAGCCGCCGACAGAATGTGAATTATTGACAAAATCGACCGAAATGGAAAAAATCAATTGAAATCGAAAAAGTATAAATATAATTTACCGTGATTAATTCACCTTCATTCCAAATATCTTATTGCATTTTTCCTATTTCGCAAGAGAAAAGCAAAGTCATTTCGACAAAACCAATGATATTTGCCCTTCCTTTTCGATTTAATACGTATAAATTATTAAATAAATTGTAGGGAACCTCTAATAATTCAGAATTTACCGAAAGTTAACGGCGTGGGCTTGCCCCGCGTTGTTCAACTTAACCCTAAAACACGGGGTAACCCCCGTCGTTAACTATTAATTTATTAAT
>JAIROD010000675.1 GCA_031257725.1 Planctomycetaceae bacterium
GGAAAATTTTTGCGATTTTTGACCACTCAAAATTGGCGAACATATCCCCATTATCAAGGAAAAATAGGCTATTTTTTGATTTTTGTGTATCTGTTATTTACAGTTTGAGTAATAAAAATATATGTAATTATACTTTTGTACACGTCTAAAATGATTATAATTTGATAAAAATTGAAAAAACAAGGGATTTTTTAAGAATTGTGGTTAAATTTTTTGGAAAGTACAGTTTACATCAAAACAAATACGAATCTTGACGGTCAGCGAAAAATTCAACGACTACGCCCAATCCGTCGAACAAAAATTCCTCAACCCAAATATCCGCGCAACCACAGATTTACGCAATGAAAAAATCGGCGCAAAAATCCGTGAAGGAAGACTCGATCTTGTCCCCTACTTAGCAGTTGTCGGAGCCAAAGAATCCGAATCAAATACTGTCGCAGTGCGAAGTAGAAAAGATGGAGAATTAGGTGAAATTAACGTTGATACGGTGATTGAAAAATTGATTGAAGAAATAAATGCAAAAAGTTTGTAAGATTCTATAAAAATCATTTTATCACTCGGTCAACAATTTTATTCAAGATCACAAGAGTGGTCGAGTATAAATGTTATAAAACAAATAAAAAATCTTAAAAATAACAATGAAATCTAAATTAACAATTTCTTCAATGATTAGTGAAGCGAAAAATTTTTGTTCTACCGAGAGCAGTTTCGATAATAATGAACTTTATGGTATAACAGATGGTAAAGCTGTTGGAACATTCGTTGAGCACAAGTTTCAACATACCCTTTCTGAAAAATACGAAATTGTTATTGGAAGTTCTGCCAAAGGCATTGATTTTCCTTCGCCGGAAATTAATGCGGATATTAAGATAACATCAATTCGGCAACCGCAATCTTTTTGTCCGTTCAAATCGGCTGAGCAGAAAATATTCGGATTGGGCTATAATCTTTTACTCTTCGTTTATGATAAAATTGATAACATTCAAACAAAAACCGCATGTCTTAATTTTGTTAACTGTTCATTTATTGAACAACACCGAACGGCTGATTATCAGACAACAAAATCGCTTTTGCAACTTCTTGCCAACAATGCTAATCGAGAGGAAATAGTTGCTTATCTTATTGAACGTAATTTACCGGCGGACGAAATTCTCCTGACTCAACTTGCCGATAAGATTTTATTGCAACCGCCTCAGCAAGGATATTTAACGATTTCTAATGCTTTACAATGGCGGTTACAATACGGACGTGTTGTTGATTTAAAAGGACAAGTTAATGGAATAACGAGGATTGTAGGCAATGACCAAAAATAATGTAACATATCGGAATAAATCAGAGTATGGCGATTTCCAAACGCCATTGGAACTGACGCGTAAGATTTGCCGTTGGTTAAAGGAAAAAGGAATTAAACAGGAAGTCTTGGTCGAACCAACTTGCGGACTCGGAAATTTTATTGTTGCCGCGTTGGAAACATTTCACTCAATTCAATATGTTTACGGACTTGAAATCTATAAACCGTATATTGTCGAAACAGAAAAAAGAATATTACCGTTTATTCAAAAACGAAATATTAACGTGCAAATAATTCATGATGATGTGTTTCATTTTCAATTCAGCAATATTGCAAAAACGCATAAACCAAAATCAATTCTTGTTCTTGGTAATCCGCCTTGGGTTACGAACAGCGAACTCTCCGTTAAAGAATCAGGCAATCTGCCGAAAAAAACAAATATTAAAAATGTTGCCGGTATTGCGGCCATTACCGGTAAGGACAATTTTGATATTGGCGAATCTGTTACGTTTTCAATGTTAAAAATATTTGCCGAATCCAATGGATGTTTTGCTTTTCTTGTCAAGAATATTGTTATCAAAAACATGATTCAATCACAACAAGAATTTGCTTTTCCGATTTCCGACTTACGGCAAATTGATATTGATGCGAAAAAAGAATTTAATGCGAGTGTTGATGCCGGATTATTTTTTGCCCGATTTAATGAAACACCTGAAATGTTTTGCCGTGTTTCGGAATCATTCGATCAACCGGCAGTTCGTTCTTTCGGCTGGACAAACCGAACAGACCAACAGACAAACAATCGAAAATTTGTTGCGAATATTGAACGTTATAAAAAAGTCGCCGAGTTTGACGGAGTTTCGCCCGAAATCTGGCGGCAAGGATTAAAACATGATTGTTCCGCCGTCATGGAATTAAAAAACAATAAAAATTGTTATAAAAACAATCGTGATGAAACCGTCAGCATCGAACCTGATTTAGTTTATCCGTTACTAAAAAGTTCCGACCTAAAAGATCAAATCATCACCGAAACCCAAAAATCAGTTATCGTTCCGCAAAAAATTGTCGGGCAGAACACAGATTATCTTGCAACAGATTTTCCGAAAACGTTCAATTATCTTGACAAACACAGAGAATTTTTCGACAAACGTAAATCAATTATTTATAAGAATAAACCGTTGTTTTCGATTTTTGGCATTGGCGATTATTCGTTCAAACCGTTTAAGGTAGCGATATCGGGGTTGTATAAACAAACGCAATTTTCGTTGGTTTTACCGATTGAAAACAAGCCGGTGATGCTTGATGACACGTGTTATTTTCTTGGTTTTGATTCGCTTGAAGAAGCAACCTGTGCGATGTATTGTCTGAACCAACCGGAAATGCAAAATCTGTTAAACTCCATTGTATTCTGGAACGCTAAACGTGTCATCACAAAAGATATTTTAATGCGGCTGGATTATTCTTCTATTTTACGTCATATTGAAATGAATGAAATATTAGAATATGCAGAGCAACAACAGCTGACATTAACAAAAAAT
>JAIROD010000117.1 GCA_031257725.1 Planctomycetaceae bacterium
AAAAAAAACGCTTATACGCCAAGGGGTTGCCTACCTCTTGAATCGTAATATATCAATGGAATTTTTCGGAGATTGAAGTTTATTTTTTACCCCCCCTGCCCCTCCGAAGGAGGGGAATAATTCCCCTCCTTCGGAGGGGCTAGGGGGGGCATTCGGAGGAAACGACTGACAAGTTAAAAAAAAGATATATTACCTTGAATCAAACAAAACAACCAATATCATACTGTTTGCGGTATAACGCCTAACGGTGTTCGTCGGTCTCCCAGCGGTTTTTTCGCAACCTTCCGGTTGCGACTCTGAAAACGACACTGAAGACGGTACCGAAGACGGCACTGAAAACAGTTGCCCTAGAACACGTGATAACCGAATCGTCACCGCCAAACGCTCCTCTTGCACATCTTGTTGTCATTTTTTATAATCTCGGAGAAGTTTTTTTAACAAAGGTGAACGGTTACGATTTTTTTACTTGTTTCCGATCAACACCTAGAGCAAATAACAATTTTTTTCCATTTCCATTTCCATTTCTATTTCCATTTCAATTTCCATTTCAATTTTATGGATTTTCCTTTTATACATCTTCATTGTCATAGTCATTATTCCCTTCTTGACGGAGCCGGAAAAATTGAAGACCTCCTGAAACGTGCCAAAGACCTCGAAATGCCGGCTCTGGCGTTGACGGATCACGGTAATTTGTACGGCGCACTGGAATTTTACCAAAAAGCAAAAGAAGCCGGTATTAAACCAATTATTGGTTTTGAAGCCTATATTGCTCCGCGAAGCCGTACCGAAAAATCCGGCACCGCAAAAGAATCCAATTATCATCTCACCCTTCTCGCTATGAATAAAACAGGTTACAAAAACCTGTTAAGGCTTTCTTCAGCGGCTTATCTTGAAGGAATGCACTACAAACCGCGAATCGATAAATCGTTACTTCAAGAATACAATGAAGGGTTGATTTGTTTGAGCGGTTGCGCATCCAGCGAACTTTCACGAACTCTTCTTCATGCCGAAAATAACAATGTCGAACAAGCCGTTTCTATTATTAATTGGTATCGGGAATTGTTCGGCGATCGATATTATCTTGAAATTCAGGATAACGGTCTCGAAATTCAGAAAATCATCTTGGAAGGAACGGTTCGGCTTTCACGTGAACTGGGCGTTCCTACTGTCGCAACAAATGATGTTCATTATGTTTACCAACATGATTGGGAGGCTCAGGATATTTTGCTCTGTGTGAACACCAATAAACTTCGTGTCGATGAAAAACGGATGCGTATGGATTCCGATCAGTTTTTTCTGCGAAGCGGTCGTGAAATGCTTCGGGCAATGCCCGCTCACGAAGACGCCATTCAACGAACAATGGAAATTGCCGACCGTGTTGTTGATATTGATCTTGAACTTGGCAAACGCTTTTTTCCGGTGTTCACACCGCCGGACGGTTTGTCGTCCGACGATTATCTTCGTAAACTCTGTCTCGAAGGACTCGCTAAACGTTACGCCAATAATCCGAAACGTTATAAAGACGGTCAATTTTCCGAAGAAGTTTTAGCCCGATTGGATCGGGAACTTGCCGTTGTTAAAAAACTTGGGTTTCCCAATTATTTTCTGATTGTCTGGGATTTTGTACGTGTTGCCGAAGAACGCGGTATTCATCGGACAGCACGCGGAAGCGGCGTCGGGGCGTTGGTCTGTTACGCACTGAATTTGTCCCACGTCTGTCCGTTAGAGTTTGATTTGCTCTTCGAACGATTTTTGGACGAAAACCGTAAAGAAGCCCCCGATATTGATATCGATTTCGATCAAAACCGGCGCGGTGAAGTTCTCGATTATGTCAAACAACAATACGGCGAAGAAAATGTTGCACAAATCGGCGTGTTCGGAACAATGGCGGCAAGGCAATCAATTAAAGATGTGGGACGCGTTCTCAATATGCCGATTCCGTTTGTTGAAAGTGTTACAAAACTCATACCCGATGAGCCGAAAATGAAAATCAATAAGGCTCTGGACGCTAATGAGGAATTAAAAAAACGTTATGAAAATGAACAAGATATTAAAGAACTGATCGACTACGCCAAACAACTCGAAGGACTTGCACGTCAAGCGGGAGTTCACGCCTGCGCAGTCGTTATTGCCGATAAACCGTTGATCGAATACGTTCCGTTACAACGGGTTAAAGAGGGACCTGATTTTGTAACACAATGGGCAATGGGCGACGTTGAAAAAGCCGGATTGCTCAAAATGGACTTTCTGGGACTTCGTAACTTGACCATTCTGGCGCAAGCAATTGATATTATTAAAGAAACAACCGGAGAAACAATTAATCCGTACCAATTTCCGCTGGATGATAAAAAAACTTATGAATTGCTTTGCCGCGGTGAAACAAAAGGAATTTTCCAACTGGAAGGCGGCGGGATTCGGGAATTACTGCAACGGATGAAACCCGACAATTTCCGCGATATTATCGCAACATTAGCGTTGTATCGTCCCGGTCCGTTGGAAGGCGGTATGGTTGATCAATATGTTGCCGTTAAACATGGTCGGGCGCAAGCCTATTATGAACACGACGTAATGAAAGATGTTCTTGCGGAAACAAACGGCGTGATGGTTTATCAGGAACAAATTATGCGGATTCTCAATCGGCTGGGAAAAATCCCGCTGGGAAATTCGTACACCTGCATCAAAGCCATCAGCAAGAAAAAAGAAAAAGAAATCAATACTTATCGTTCGCAATTTATTGAAGGATCGCATGAAAACGGATTAACACGGGAAAAAGCCGAAGAAATTTTTGAACTGATTATTAAATTTGCCGGTTATGGTTTCAATAAATCTCACTCGACCGCCTACGCTTTGATTGCCTATATGACGGCTTATCTGAAAGCGCATTATCCGGTTGAATTTATGGCATCGCTGCTTTGCGGCGATATTTCGAAACGGAATTTTACCGGAAAAGATTCCACCGTAGAACATATTGAAGATTGTCAACGAATGGGAATTACGGTCATTCCGCCGGATGTGAATTATTCGAAACAACTTTATTCCGTCTCGGACGGAAAAATCATGTTTGCGCTGGCGGCGGTTAAAAACTGCGGAGATTGGGCGGCGGATAAAATTGTTTTCGCCCGCGAAAAAGGCGGACTGTTCAAAAATTTGTTTGATTTTTGCGAGCGGGTTGACAGCAGAGCCTGTTCACGCGGAACCGTTGAAACGCTTATTAAAGCAGGAGCGTTTGATTCATTGGGCTGTCCGCGTTCTCAACTGTTCCGTATGGTTGAGCAGGCGTTTAAGTCGGCGCATAGTGCGGCGGCGGATTTGGCCAAAGGTCAGCAAAGTCTCTTTTCGAGTTTTGACGAAACAGAACCGGCTGCCGCCGCCAAACCTGCGGCATTAGCCGGTTTACCTGAAATTTCCGAATGGTCTGATAAGGAAAAAGCGGCTTATGAAAAAGAATCTCTCGGATTTTATCTTTCGTTGCATCCGCTCAAGGAATTTGAAACAATTTTCCAAAAAATTCGTTCTCATCATTGTTATGAAGCGGCGGGGTTGCAGGATCAGACCAATGTTATTTTAGCGGGAGCGGTCAATGATATTAAAATTAACGCGACCAAAACAGCGAATAAACAATTTGCCATGTTCTCACTGGAAGATGTGGAGGGACAAATACGTTCAATTATTTGGCCCGGTGAGTACGAGAAGTATTCACATTTAATTAAAAGTGAAACAATTGTTTTTGCAACAGGACGAGTTGATCGGTCACGCGGGCAAGGTGAAAACGACGGTAATTTTATTGTTGACGCTTTATACACGCTTGAAGAGGCAATGAAACAATTATTGCGCGGGCTGAAGATCACGTTGGAGGAACACCGTCATTCTGTTGAAAGTGTCAAGAAATTATACGAAATTTTACGCGGTTATCCGGGTGATGGAACGATTGAACTTTCTGTACGGCTTCGCAACGGTTCACTTGCTCAATTACGCAGTCCGAAGTTACGAATAGAAATGAGTTCCAATATGCAGCAACGTGTTATTGAACTGCTCGGTAAGGATTCGATTGACCTTCTCAAAATGCCGCCGAAAAAGAATGAGAGAAACCACTCTCCACAATGGAAACGTAATAATTATTAACTCATGTTACGCATTCGGCGACTCCATACGACAACCAAACAACGCCTTTAGGCGTTCTACGTGCCTAACCGCCGCCAGTTTCAAGTAAATACCGATCAATCCTTCGCCCTGTAAGGGCAATTGATTAATTGATTAATTGATTAATAGATTCGTGGAAAGTTGAGAGCGGAGAGTGGTCTTGAACTGTGATTTATTTGATTTTGTGATGGACTATGATTTTCTTAATCATAGTCTTTATTCAATCATTAAAATCATAGTTCAGATATTGAACTGTGATTTATTTGATTTTGTGATTGACGATGATTTTCTTAATCATAGTCTTCATTTAATCATTAAAATCATAGTTCAGATGATTTATATTTGATTTTGTGATTGACGATGATTTTCTTAATCATAGTCTTCATTTAATCATTAAAATCATAGTTCAGACCATTACTTTTCAGGGCGAAAGAATGACCGTCACCCACAAACGGAAAACGCTCCCCAAACCGACTTGTAAACGATCTATTTTTTAGTACAACCCCTAAAGGGGTTGAGGTGGTTGTGTGTCCGTTACCGCCGGTTCGGTATTTACTGAAACTGGCGGCGGTTATTCACATAAAACGCCTACGGCGTTAAATTAAACCAATGCGTAACATGCGTTATTAAAACAAACAAAAAAAATAACACCATCATTTATCCCCCCCCCTATTTTGTTTCAAATTTTCTCCTCATGGACGAGACAGGCATTATTCATCAGATTCTGTTTGATTTACTGATTATTCTTTGTGCCGGATTTATTGCCGGAACAATTTGTCGGCGTTGTCACATGCCGATGGTTGTCGGTTATTTGCTGATTGGCGCATTGATTGGCAGCGGGATGCTTGGGATTCTCAAAACAACTTCTGTCGAAGTTAAGACAACAAAAACGGAAACAGAACAAAAAACGCAAATTACTGATACAGATACGGAAACATTTGATTTCAGACTTCAAAAAGACCCGCGATTGGAAGAAGCGGAAAAAGAATTGGAAATTCTCGCCAATGAAATTAAAGCGGACGAAGTTGAACACAAAGTTCTTGATCAATTTGCTCATTTGGGTGCGAACTTGTTACTGTTTGCGATTGGGCTTCATTTTTCGCCGTCGGAATTAGCAAAACTTTGGCGTTTCTTTCTTATGGGCGGTTCTATCCAGATGCTGGGCGTGATTCTTCCTTTGACGTTATTCGTTTCGATTATAGGCGGTGATTGGAAAATAGGACTTGTTCTTGGTTCTGCGGTTTCGCTTAGTTCAACAGTTCTTGTTTTTAAATCACTCGAAGATATGGGGCAGGTTGGTTCACTTCATGGAGTTCGTGCTGTTGCCATTTTACTTTTTCAAGATGTTGCGGTTGTTCCGCTTTTGGTATTGATTGGTTTTATGGCTGCGCTTGCTTCTGGTTCCGCCGAAAACGGCGGGACATTTTCTCAATTGTTTTCTCTTGGACTGGGTTCGGCAATTTTTGTTTTTTTTGTCATCGTTGTCCGATTAATGTTCTGTAAATACGGAGTTCCGTTTTTGCTTGAGTTACGAAGTGTTGAAATTATTGTTCTTTTTACAATGTTCCTTTTACTTGCGGTTTCAACGGCGGCAGTGAGTCTCCAATTGCCGGGAACAATGGGAACATTGGCGGCAGGCGTTATTTTAAGTGAAACACGTTTGACCAATCAGATTACAGCGGTAACTGTTGCCATGCGTGAAACATTTTCGGCGATTTTTTTCGTTTCACTTGGGGCGTTGTTTGATCCGTCCATTTTATTCACCACTCCGATATTAACGCTTGGAGCATTGTTTGGATGTCTGGCGGTTAAAACGTTGGCGGCGGGAATGGCGTTTCGGGTTTTGGGGCTTTCTTGGGTTGCGGCGTTGGGAATGGGGCTTGGTTTATCGCAACTGGGTGAACTTTCATTTGTGTTGCTTTCTCAAGGCGTTTCGTCCGGACTTTTCGATTACGAAACTTATCAGCGGATTCTTTTTGTTGCGCTTACCTCCATTATTCTGACTCCAATGTTCCTGAAAATAGCGTTACGGCTCACACCGGAACATAACGCCGTTCACGGCGGAGAAGAAGATCATCCGGTGATTTTTCCTGAAGACGCATCGAAAAAAGCGGTGGTTATCGGTTTGGGACCGATTGGCGGACAAATTGCAACATTTTTGGAAACAATCGGTTTTGAAGTTAGTTTAATCGACAGGAATCCGGTCAATTTACATTCGTATGCCCAACACGGTTTTCGTACGATTTCCGGTAATGCGGTTGATGAAGAAGTGTTACGGATTGCCGATATTCGAAATGTAACATTAGTTGCGGTTGCGGTTCCCGACGATCTTTTTGCGGAAGAGATTGTTGGTGCGGTGCGTAAGATGAACGACCATTGTGTTATACTATCTCGTTGCCGTTACATCGGCAATATTCCCAAACTGGAACAACGCGGCGCCAATTTGGTTTTTTGCGGTGAATCCGAACTGTCCAACGCCGCTGTTCGGATATTGAGAAAACTGTTTCGATAAATTAAAACGGAAGACAATACCAATGAGTGCGTTTGGGTTAAGTCGAACAACGCGGGGCAAGCCCACGCCGTTAACGTTCGGTAAATTCTGAATGAGGAGAGATTCCCTCTCATTTCACACTAACTCTGGAGATGCACGCGGGGCGCGTGCGTTCCTTTCCTAAATAAACCTTTTCGTGTTTTTTCATAATTGTTATGGTTAGCGAAAAGGTCTATTTAAGGATTATTCCGGTTATTTTTTGAAAAATCGCAAAATTTTTCTTTTTCTATCTTACCTACCCATTGTATTTTTTTTTTTTTCTGTATCTTAACAACAATGCAACGTGGGGTTGCAGAAATTTACTTCCTCAATACGTTGAATCCCTGATACGCTGAATCCCTATTGATACGTTGAATCCCTATTGACTTACTTCATTGAGTTCCTAGAATGGGCAATTATCGTTTGAGCATTTCTCATAATTCGATTTTTATTTTCAACCTACTAATTAATAGTTAATCGTTAACGACGGGGTTTACCCCGTGTTTGGGGGTTAAGCCCAACAACGCGGGGCAAGCCCGCGCCGTTAACGTTCGGTAAATTCTGAATAATGAGGGATTCCCGATTGAAAAAATGTATAAAAATTCAAACCATTTACGAAAGGAAAAAAACAATGATTTTACGACATTTACTTGGTATTTTGGCAATCTTGTTGCCGACGTTGGTTTTGGCGGCGGAGAATGATGTTGTTTTTTGTATCGGCGAACCGGATGGGTTTTGTAGCGAATTTGCACTCGCAAAAGAAGGTTACGCCGCGTTCAAAAACAAATTTTCAGACGGTGTCGTTTATACTGTTGGAAAATCTACGCCCAAAAATGATTGGGCGTTTGTCCACCCGTCAAAACTCGATACTTGGGCAAACGGAGACGGCGTTTATCCGTTCAACATTAGGTTTACGGTTGCCGGTTCGCAGTTTGCCGAACTCAAAAACCAACCGCTCACTTTTATTGTCGGTTATTGCGCGACAATTGCCGACCGGCAATCGGAGGTTGTCGTTGCCGTCAACGAAACGAAGTTGCCCGCCCAAAAACCAAAAGCGGTCGGTGCGGACAGGGTTGTTTTCAGCCCAAGATCGAAGGGAAATCCCGCCGCTCTTCTGTTTACGATTCCGCCGAACACCATCAAAGAAGGTGAAAACAAAATCACAATCACCCTCGAAAATAGTTCGTGGATTCTTTACGATTATGTTGTCTTGCGGGTTAAGAATGAGGCGTTGGCAATTGTGGAAAAGCCGAAACCGGATTTGTTGGCGGAGTTCAAAAAGAATGAGTTGAAGGACGTGAAGAAAATCGTCTTCACCACCCGAACCCAAACCGGTGAACATTGGTACGCCAATTTCGGTTACTACGCTCATAATCAACACGTCGGCGATAACTTGCCCGCTCCGAATGAAGGCGGGAAACTTTGCATTTACGATATTGACACAAAACAAGTTGAAGTTCTCATCGATGATCGGTTAGGAATTGTCCGCGATCCTTGCGTGCATTATGACGGCGATAAAATTCTCTATTCCTACAAACCTGCCGGAACAAAATATTTTCATCTTTATGAAATGGATTTGAGCAACAATAATAAAATCCGCCAAATCACCAACGATGAATTTGACGATATTGAACCGGTTTACACGCCGGACGATAAAATCATTTTTGTTTCGGCAAGAGCGAAACGTTGGGTTAATTGTTGGATGACGCAAGTTGCAATTCTTTACGGTTGTGATTTAGACGGCGGCAACATTCACGCCCTTTCCGGTAACATTGAACAAGATAACACGCCTTGGTTTTTACCCAATGGACAAGTTTTGTATATGCGTTGGGAATATGTTGACCGTTCACAAATTCATTATCATCATCTTTGGACAATGAATCCGGACGGTACAAAACAGATGGTCTTTTTCGGCAATATGCATCCGGGCGAAGTGTATATTGACGCAAAACCGATTCCAAACAGCGATAAAATTGTTGCGTCTTTTTCGCATGGTCACGGCAGCGTGGAACATACCGGAGGAGTTGGAATTATCGACCCGCGCAACGGTCCCGATGACCGAAAAATGGCAAGGCAAATCACCACAGCAAACGATTACCGCGATCCATGGGCGTTTTCGGAAAATTGTTTCATGGCGGCAAGACAAGGAATCATCGAACTCATTAACGCAGACGGTGAAACGCAAACCTTGTTTCAAATTCCCGATGATTGGAAAAGTCATGTCAATGCGGGCAAAGTCATTCGCCCCGTATCGGAAGTTCGTGCGTCGTTGAGTCCGCTTTTCGTCCACGAACCGCGTCCGCTTATCAAACGGGAACGAGAACGAATCATCGGTAAACAAACCAACGATTCTCAAGAAACCGGCGAATTGACACTCATTGATGTTTATCAGGGACGTAACATGAAAGACGTTAAACGGGGTGAGATTAAAAAACTTTTAATTTTGGAAACGTTACCGATGCCGATTCATTACACTGGCGGAATGGAACCAATGACCTACGGCGGTTCATTTACATTGGAGAGAATTGTCGGCACGGTTCCGGTTGATCCCGACGGTTCGGCACGCTTTAATTTGCCGGCAAAACGGGCATTCTTTTTTGTTGCGCTGGACGAAAACAATTTGGCGGTCAAACGAATGCAATCATTTTTAACCGTGATGCCGGGCGAAACGACTTCTTGCGTGGGATGCCATGAGGAAAGAACATCAAGCGTGATATTGGCAAAAATGCCGACGGCAATGAGTCGTCCGGCAAGCCCGATAACAAAAATTGCAGAAACAGTAAACCGTTTTACCAAAACCGCCAATAACCGTATTGTGAATAACAGTATTGCGAATAACAGTGCAATTCCCGATGTGATCGATTATCCGCGTGATATTCAACCGGTTTGGGATAAACATTGTGTTGAGTGTCATAGCCCTGACAAACGTGAAGGACATTTTAATTTAAGCGGTGATCGGGGACCGATGTATTCGATCAGTTATTCCAACATCATGGCAAGAACTCATTCCGCGTTGGACAATCAACGTTACGGCAAAGAGACTTTGGTGGCGGACGGCAGGAACAGACCGTTAGGAAATTACCCGCCCCGAACACTCGGTAGCAGTGCCAGTGCCATTTACACCAAGTATTGTCAAAAAGAACATTACAACGTCAATCTTTCGGAACGTGAAAAGATGCTTGTTATTCTTTGGCTTGAAACCGGCGCAACATATATCGGAACGTATGCCGGTTTGGGTAGCGGCATGCTCGGCGGTTATTTGGTTAATATGCTTGACCGTTCCGATCTGAATTGGGAAGAAACCAAAGCGATGCAAACGGCGTTACAGAAAGATTGTGCGTCGTGCCATACCGGACAAAAACAATTGCCCGCCTCCGTTTCGGATGAAATTCGGCATACTTGGTGGGTTTATCCCAATGCACCCAACGACAGCCGCCGGAAATATTCGCGACATTTATTCTTTGATTTAACCAAACCGGAAAAGTCGGCGTTGCTGTTGTCTCCGTTGTCGAAG
This sequence comes from Planctomycetaceae bacterium, assembly GCA_031257725.1. Classification (GTDB taxonomy): domain Bacteria; phylum Planctomycetota; class Planctomycetia; order Pirellulales; family Thermoguttaceae; genus WRKP01. The sequence goes on from JAIROD010000117.1 coordinate 10,185, forward strand.
GAAGAAGGCGGTTACGGTATGTGTGGGGAATATGTTTTGAAAAAAGACGATGAAAGTTACAAAACAATCCTTGCCGGAATTGAACGAGCCAAATGGCAACTGGACACGGTGAAGCGTTTCGACATGCCGGACTTCCAACCGCGACCGGAATACATTCGTGAAATGAAACGCTTTGGAATCCTGCCGAAAGATTTTGAACTCAAAACATCTGTCGATTATTATGACCTCGACCAAAAATATTGGCAATCACTCTGGTTTAAACCGGAAAGCAATTTCTAAAAACTTATTTTTTAAACAGAATTAACTATTCAGTCGTTTTAAACAAACCTGTTTTAACCAAACCTGATTTTCCTAACACAAACCATTTAACAAAAAAAACTTAGCAATTGTCGGCGTATTTGACTTTTTAACACGAAATAACGAGAAAAATACAAAAAAATGGTAACTGTCTATTTTAATTTTTATTAGTCCTGCAAGGACATTTCCAATGTAGCCGTGTGTGCGGTGTACTCACTGTACACACGGAAAAATACCAGGATTATCATTTTTACCATGTTGTTCCGTTGGTATGGCGTTATTCAGATAAAAACATGGATTCCCTATCGTGACAACGCAAAACCAACGGCTGGCTTGGAAACATCCCGCTGGGATGTAAAAAATGCTCTGAAATATGACAAAAAATTAAAATAGACTGTTACGTTTGTGTGTCCGTTACCGCCGGTTCAGTATCTACTAACTGGCGGCGGTTATTCACAGTAAACGCCTACGGCTTTTATCCGATGTCATACGTTTAAAAACGACAGTAACAATAACTAAACCAACCAATCCACTGAATAGTTACAAAATATCAACCGGCACAGCTGCGGGTGAAAACCCTTACGGGTTAACCCGAATACGGTAAACAACAGTTGACGTTTTTTTGAGTTCTTCAGCCGGACAAAATTTTTCTGTAACACCATCGGCAACAAGTTTGTCAAAAAGTTCCGGTTGGACAATTTCGGAGTAACCGTAATTTCCCGGACAACGGAATCGGTTAATCTCACTCCAATCAACAAGAATAAACGCAATATCACGCCGTTGAAATTCCGCAACACGATCGGATACAGTAACAATTTCTTTCAACGGCGTTTCATTGAAACAGGAATGGTACACAACAGGAACATTGTACAAAAACGCTTTGGCTTCGCCAACCAAAAGGATTTTTCCCTGATTTTCCGGCGGATGTTTGTTAAACCAAGTTGCCCAGTGTGTTGAAATATTCGGATCATACCGCATTGAATTTAATGAAGCAAAAAAACGGTTGTTTTTTCCCGGTGCAGGAGAACCGGCAACCAAAAAACAATAAACACAACTCAAAATCAACAACAGATTCAATGTGATTTTCCAACGCTTTTCCATACTCCATGTTGCACCAATTCCGGCAAACAGCGTTAAAATGGGAAACGCCGGAAGCCAAAACCGATCAATCCGATGAGTTAAAAACCACCACGTTATAAAAACAAACACAAGCCACGCCGTCAAAAAATAAAGAATACGACGTTTTTCCCTTTGCGTTTTTATCACAATAATAATGAGTAGGAAAAACGGAATCGTCAATGGAGCATTCCAGGGACTGCTTAAACCAACTCGACAAAAATCATAAAAAAATGTTGTTAAATGAAAATCATGCGGTGAATGAATTTGTGTCCATCGATTGTCAACCTCAGAAGTCCATGAACCGGTAGAATCGCCGAAAATAGAAAAACAAAGAGGATAAACCGGATTGCCGGTGTAATAATAATTCTTGAAATACCAACCGCCGCAAGATATTGAAACCCCAATTACATAAATCAGAATTGCCGCCATTGCAAAACAGACTCCGGAATTTTTGATTTTTATCGTTGCAATAAAAATTCCAATCGGAACAACCACAAACAACATCGCCGGATATTTGCACGCCGCCGCACTTCCGGCAAAAAATCCGGTAAGGAAAATAGAAAACCAATTAATCTGTTGCAAATAATTGTTGATACTACAAATGTTTGAACATGACTTATGTTTCGTTTTTTCCGATGTTTGAAAAAGTTTATCGTTGAATAATTGATTTGTTAATACGGCGGTATAAATTGCGAAAAAAGCATACATGCCCACTACGGAGTCGATAAGTCCGGCAGTGGAAACATAAATGATCCAGGGTGATGAAACGTACAGAACGATGGCAATAAGTCCAGCCGTTTCAGAAAAGAAACGCTTGCAAAAAGCATACAAACCGAATGCGGTTAAGATTGTTGTGAAAGCAATGAGTGTTTTGCCAATCATTGCCCCAATAAACGAATTACCAATAAATACCATCCCCCAAACATAAAACATTTCCGCACCAAAAGGCATGTTGGCGTAAACATTATGTGACAAAAATCTGATTTGTCCCGTTTCCGCAAATTCACGCGATCCGGCAAGATGATACGATAAAACATCATAATCCGTTGAAGGAATCATTCCGCCAAGAATTAACAGCAACGAAAATATCGGCAAAATAATAAAAAACACCGATTTTTTGAACAATGACCATTTTTCCAATTGAGGCAATGGATAAACGGATTGAGATAAGTAGGCGTTTTGATAACTAAATAAACTGTTCAAAAAAAAGAATAAAAGCATACCGATTATTGTTAGGGTTTTGATTGCATTGGTATTGTTTAAATTTTCGCATAAACCGAAACAAAATAACCCCAACGAGCAAAGGCTCAAACCGGCAATTGTTGAGAATAACCGGCATTCGAATTGGGAAATGGTTTTGCGCCAGTACCTAAACGGCGGTAACGATAAAAGAAACCAACCGTAACCGCTTGCCGCCGTTAAACAAATACCCGTAACGACAAGAACTTGTAGCCGGTCTGACAGCAACGCCATACCGTCCGAACCAACAAGCCACGCAGCAAAATATTCATCCGGTAACAGAAGATAGAAAAAAAACGAAAACCGCGTCCACGTAACACCATTTCCATTGAATCCTTCATACGGTTCAAATGGTGTTGCAAAAAACAACAGACTATAAACCGCAATCCAAAACGTAACAATCAGAAACACCGCTTTCTTCATATACCGCTCATATTTGAAAATTCAGTTTTCGTTTCCAAAATCTTTGTGTTAAAAAAACTGTAATATTTCAGTCGAATTGGCGAAAACATCTTGTTATTGTTTCAACCTTATTTTCAACCTGATTTTCTAACAAAACCATTTAACAAAAAACCATAGTAGCAAGTGAAATAATAGAAACTAACCTTATTACTTTATTGTTCTTCTTTATTTAATAAGGTAATAAGGTTGGTTTTTTGATGATTTTGTGCTGCTAAGGTTGTTTTGTTAGGAAAATAAGGTTGAAAATA
>JAIROD010000131.1 GCA_031257725.1 Planctomycetaceae bacterium
GAGAGATTTCAAATAAAACAACCAATTTCTACCCGTTGACAGTATATTTAAAAAAATTCTTTCAAAATGAAAAATCCCTGTTGACAATTTACGTTGTTCCATGTAAACTGTGAAACTCAATTCAATTGCAAGACGTTTTTTTCTTGCCGGGTTGTTTTTCGGCAATGTTTCGCGGTTATTTCAATGAAACCTTATAAAATAAGGAGATTGACAATGAAAAATGTAGTGATGTGTTTGATCGGGATTTGGGCGTTTTTCTTTGAAAAATGCCAAATGTTAAAATGGGCAAGACAGGGGGGGGGGGGCAGTATGTAGAGAAAAGGAAAGAATTGAGAGTGGAAAGTGTTCGGTTTTTCAACATTTTTCCGCAAAATTCTCAACTCTTTTCCGTTCTTCACCGTTCGGCTTTACCTTAGTCGAACTTCTTGTGGTGATTGCGATTATCGGCGTGTTAATCGCACTTCTGTTGCCTGCCGTTCAAGCCGCGCGAGAAGCGGCGCGGAGAATGCAGTGTCAAAACAACATCAAGCAATTGGGACTGGCAGTCCACAACTTCCACGACGCACGTCAAGCCGTACCGCCCGGCTGTTTGTATCGTGACCGCCCCTCGTTTTTCGTTATCGTTTTGCCTTATTTGGAGGCAAACGCACTTTACGAAAAAATGACGGTGGACGGCAATTTGTTTAATGACAATCCCGAAACATGGTTTCAGGGATTATCGTCCGCAGAGCAGAATGAATGCGGTATCACCACTTATCGTTGTCCTTCCTCCAACGGCGGACAAAAAATCGTTGTCGGGACCCAAAGCGGTAGTCAACAACTCAGCGGACCGCTGAGTGATTATATTATTCCCAGTTGCACAAACGACGACATAGGGAATGACTATTGGGCAACACTTTGGCGTTATAATAATCTCGGAAGCGGCGGAAAATCTGCCACTAATCGTTTACAGTGGGATTTTTTTCCTTTCCGAATTTGTATAGGAACGAATTCCAGTTGGAAGCCGCGCGAAGGATTTGAGTATTGGGTTGATGGAATAAGCAATGTCATTACGTTCGTGGAAAAACATATTCCTTCTTGGGCGTTAACGGACGGAAATGGCAACGTCAATTCCGTACCGCGTACCTGGAATGGATCGTGGTTATGTACCACTGATAATGGTGGAACATCTAGTCGTGCCGTTACAAATGTAACAAGATATGTTACGAAAAGTGTCAATTTGATTGCGCCGACACCTGCCTCCGGTCCCAATTCGGGGCAACAGTGCGACGGTTATACCGCTGATCAACTCTATCAATTAGGAAGTTCTCATCCTTCCGTATTAAATGTCGGTATAGGAGATGGAAGCGTACGCTCTATCGGCAAAAATGTTTTACCCGAATTAGTTCGTTCACTTGTTGAAGTGAATAACGGCGAGGCTGTCTCTTTACCGTAAAGAAAAAAAACATTCCGTGTGCGGTTCGACCGAACCGCCGCATTTTTTTATTCACAATTATTTTCAATATTTAATATGATGAACAAACATTTGTTATTACTGTTTTTAGCATCTCTCGTATTATTCGTCGGATGTAGCAGAAAAGTTCAGCTTGGTGGGAAAGTAACGTTTGCTGATAACGGAGAACCGCTTACTGTTGGAGCGATTGGATTTACCGACGGTCAATTTATTGCGCGAAGCGAGATTGATAAAGAGGGATTGTTTCAGCTGAGTTGGCTGGGCGAAAAAGACGGCATTCCCAAAGGGGAATACAAAATCTTCATTACCGGCGCAAACCGTTACGAAGAAGGAACAGTGGATGAAGACAAAGATGGAAAACTCGACTTGATTGCTTTTCGGCTTATTCATCCGAAATATGAAAAGTGGCAAACTTCCGGACTTTCCATTAAGGTTGACGGTTCCACAAAATCGTTTGATATCCAAGTCGAAAGACCTGATGGAGAAAAGCCGCCCACAAAAAAGTAAGGAACGTTTTCCGTTTTTGGGGAACAATATTAGGTAAGCGACCTTTCGCCGAATGGTCGCCTACCTTGGGATTTTCTATCCGTAAACAAATTTATGACAATTCCACTGAATAATCACGAACATTTTAACTTCACCGTCATGACCGTGATGAAAATATATCAAAGCAATCGCCGTTCATTCTTGGGAATAAACCGTTCAGACCTGGGGATGAACCGCTCAGACCCGGGGATGCGTCACTCAGACCCGGGGATGCGTCGCTCAGACCCGGGGATGCGTCGCTCAGACCCAAGGATTCGTCGCTCAGACCCAAGGATGCGTCGCTCAGACCCAAGGATGAACCGTTCCGTCTTGGGTCTGAGTCCTTTCGTTGTTTCTTTACAAATAAGTTTATAACTACTCCGTCGCGGTCAATGTTCCTTTTTCTGTCCCGTTAGGAACAACATATTGGTAGAAAATGATGTCGATTAAAAACGCTCGTCCCGTTAGGGACGAAATATTGGTAGTACCAAGTGTTCTCATTCCTCTTGAATCAAAACGAAACCACCACTTGGCTGGCAGTCGATTGTTTTTATTATTCTATCCTTTCCTACCCTTACCTATCTGTGAATCCTCAATGGTCTGAAAATAGTTTTCTCACAGATAGGTAAGGATAGGGGCAAGGGGGCTAATTCCTCTTGAATAAAAACTTACGCTGTCATTTGTAGTTTTTAACGTTATTTTTAACGTTTATAGAATCAAAAGGAATTAAGACACTTAACAGTACGGTGATTAGTTTTTTCGGCGCGAGTCGATTTTATTTCAAACATGATTGACAAAAGTAATATTTTAGGTAAATTAGGCAATCGGGGTTGTCAGACAATGTTGTTCGATAACCGTAATCATCGGCATCTGAACTTTTACCTTTTTTACTTTACCTTTTTACCTAATATTCAAACCCAATACTTAATAAGGATTTAATTGATTATGAGTCATCACTGGGAAAATCGAATCAAAAAAATGGCGGAAGGTATTCGTCGGCGTGTTTTGGCTCATACCATTGCCCGAAACGGAGGTTATCTCAGCCAAGCGTGTTCATCAGCGGAAATTTTCGCAACGTTATACGGTAAAATCTTAAAGTTGGTGCCGTTGGACAAACCTATTGTTCCGGGACAGTTTCAGGGAACTCCCAAACCGGGGTTGCCTGCTGTTACCGGTTCAAATTATAACGGCAATGGTCGATGGGATTGCGATAATTTCATTCTTTCACCCGCACAATATGCGTTGGTACTTTATGCGGCATTGATCGAAGCGGGGCGGATGGACGAAAGTGGTATGGATCACTATGATCGTGACGGCGGAACTGTTGAGATGATTGGAGCGGAACATTCGCCTGGTATGGAAGTTACGACCGGTTCGCTCGGACAAGGGATTAGTCAGGCGGCGGGAATTGCGTGGACACGTAAAATTGCGGGTGAAGCGGGACGGGTGGTGATGTTCATGTCCGATGGCGAATGTCAATCCGGTGAGTTTTGGGAAGCGGTTCAAGCCGCTAGTTTTCACCGACTCGGTAACATGTTGATTTACGTCGATGTCAACGGTTATCAATGCGACGGGATCATGTCCAACGTGATGAAGTTGGAACCGTTTCACAAACGTCTTAAATCGTTTGGCGCACGGGTTTACCGGATTGACGGTCATGATATTGAAAAACTTGTAAAACTTGGTAAACAACCCAATGCCGAAGAACCAACGTTCATTCTTTGCGATACAGACCCTTGTCGGGGGATGGACATTCTGAAACACCGTTATCCGAAATTTCATTATGTACGTTTCACCGACCAAAACGAAAAAGCGGAATACCAACAATTTTACCGGAAATTGAACAAATTAGTTAATAGTTAATAGTTGCGCAAGCGTACTACCGATGGTGGCGGGAAGCGGTTGTTGTTGGCGGCGGTTGCCCCTCAAACAACAAACGCTCCCTATTATACTTTGAGCAGTAACAAATTGATCGTATCTGTCTATTTTGACATTTTTGTTTTAATTTTTTGTAACTATTCAGTCCTTGCAGGACCCGCCGGATCGAAGTTCAAAACTGCAAAAACGATGAAAAAACGGAACGGTCTCTTTCAACTCAACACAAAGTTTACGCGTTGCTGTGTGTTCGCCGTGTTCGCCTAGCATTGTTGACGGATCGGAGTGTCGTACCGTTAACCCATTGACCTTGACCAAACAAATAGAAATTATTATAATTTCAGAAAATTTTTATAATCTCTTTATCATTCAAAAGAAATTTCAATGTCGATAAAATCAAAGATTACATTAATGAACAACGATGTTTTTCATACTTAATATTGCCGCTTTTTGAATACAGAAACGGTAAATCTCATTAAAAATAAAAGATTAATTTTACGATATTATTATGATAGTATGATAGAACCTGAATATTCAGAGATAACTCCGCCTGGTGATTCGGAAAACTTGCCGGAATCAGCAGAAATTCGGGAAGTGCCGGAAGATCGTTTTTGCCGTAAAATGGCTGAAGATGAAATAATCGCCGCTGATATTTTACGTTATTACGCGGAT
>JAIROD010000152.1 GCA_031257725.1 Planctomycetaceae bacterium
GAAAAATGGAGTTCCAATACTTCTTCCCCTATGATTGCCGAAAGAAAGGATTTAGCGGTCTTTTCGTCTTCCATCATAAATTTGAAGACAACATCATAAATCGGATTAGCAATGTGCATTATCGTTTTAGGTTTGTTTTTAATTGATTGTTTTTTGTTCACCCTGAGAATTTTGTCCAAAAATAGATTGTTAGAAGTTGCCCGATATAAATAATCCCTAATGTTCAAACACTGTTTCCGGCAATAATTGCACTGAGTTCATCGCTCATTTTTTGGAGTGCATCACGAATTGCGCTGAAATTCACTTTGAGTTGAGGTTTATCATCTCTTGGTCTTGTTGTTGTTCGACCGCCAGGAGCGGAAGACATTTCACTCATTGAATCCATACCGGAGGCTAAACGTTGTTTTGTTGGATCTTCCGGTGGTCCTTCATCGAGGATTTTGAAGAGTGGGGTGATTAATTTGACGGCAGAGTTCATTTTTGCCGCAACCGGATCATCAGCATTGGCGAGCATTGGAAGAATTCCGGCATTAGGAGTTCCAGTCAGACGTTCACCGCGCATTCCACTCACTACATTACGAATATTCGATTTGACACTCTGCACCGCACCGGTTACTTCGAGTTGTTGTTCCATAGTGAGCATGGCAAACTCCGGTTCCACAATGGTCGATGAAATTGGCGAAAGATTGGTTATGTCCGCCGAGACTCCACCTTTGGTAACCCGTGCTTTATCACGAAGTTGTGTAACCATTTGGAGTTGTGAATCAGTAGTCGCTTTCATTAGCGTAATCAACAAGGTTCCGATTTGTTGATATTGCTGATAATTCAATGTTGTACCGGAATCGGCAAAATTCAGATCGCCGAATATTTTTGCTGCATGGGTTCGTATTTCGATTGTTTCCTGATTATTTTCGATCACTTCCGACAAAACTTTGACCACTTGCCCGTTTGTTCCGACCGATTTCAACGCTCCCAGCCCTTCCAAAGCGTGTGAGCGAAACCAATCGGTCATCTCCTGATCTTCTTTATTTCCATCTTCTTTGGGTTTACCCGATTGAATAATTTCAATGAAAAGGTTCGGAATGGTCGTATTTTTCAGTGCTTCATCGGTGATTCCCATTTCAGCGAACCGAACAATTCCAATGAGTGCGCCGAGTCGAATGAATTTCGGATTTTCTTTTTTCTGATATTCACCGAGAAGGTAGGGCAATGCCTGTGCATAAGGAGTGGGGGGATTTCCGCGACCGGCGGGTTCACGCTGAGACAATTGCCCAATAGCGAGGATAGCGTTATAGCGTGAAGGTGGAGTTGCGTTGCCATCTGCCGTGATTTTTTTGAGAGAATCAAATGATTTGGCGAGTAAATATTCCCGCGCGTTACCGGCAGCGTCGCGTAAGTCTTGAGCCAAAAATTCTTTGACAAATTGATAAACTTGACCGGTATTTTCGGGGCGTGTCCATCGTGCAAAATAATATTTATCGAAAAAAGTGTCTAAACCGGCACGGTCTGCGTCCACATTGCCCGATTTGAACGCAGAAAAAATGGCGGCTCTCCGTCCGGCTTGGTTTTCGTCAACCTCCCAACCGGTTGCCAACGCCATTTGCGCCAACGCTCCAACTGCAAAAACAAGTTGAAGCAAAACGACAACAAAAAACAACAGAACCAATTTTATTTGAAAACGACATCCGTAAAACATTGTGAGTTCCTTTCGATTCAAAATAACTGTAAAACCATTTGGAATTTCTAAAAATATCATTTGCTCAAAGATATTTTGATTAATGGATTATTTGTCCCATGAATCCCTAACGCCTTAGTATTCCTATAAAAAGGGATGTTAGGGACTATAGAGACGAATGATTTTTCATAAAACTTTGTGGTTAAAAAACGAATTTTTAGAAGTTCCCCCATAGAAAGTTGAATAGTGTATAGAATACAAACTTTATAAATACTTTGTCAAGACAATCCGTAAATTTTTATTTGGGATTTGTGAACAACAGTCAAAAGTGCAGTCAATCGCTTGCATAACTATTTACCATCCACTATTTACTATATTAATTATTGTCTGTTAAATTCGGTTGTCCATTGTTCCAGTTTATAGGATAATTCATCGGTCAACATTGATTCATCCAGTCTCCAAACCCAATTTCCTTCGGCATGGCCGGGAAAATTCATTCGGGCGTCGGTTGGAAGTTGCAGTAAATCCTGCATGGGAAAGACGGCAACATTTCCCGGTGAACTCATTACTTTTCGGATAATTGCTTCGACAATTGTTTGGCGGTTTCGGGCTGAACCGGAAGGAACAAACGGTTTGAGCATTTCCAACAGAAATTTCACATCCCAAAACGGTTCTATTTTTTTCCGGTCGGCAAGCACTTCATCAAACCATGCGGCTAACGTATTTGTATCGTGTGTTCCGGTACAGACTAATGAATTTTCTTTCCATTCGGCGGTTGCGTCGGTGTTTCGCCGGAAGTCGAAATGAAACTGAAACACATTGATTCCCGGAAATCCGTAATGATCGCGCAGTTGGTGAACGCCGGGATTCATTACACCGAGATCTTCCGCAATTAATTGAGCGTTGGGAAATTCACGCAAAATGGTATCGAAAAAATTGTAGGCAGGACCCGGAACCCAATAACCGGAATCGGTGGGATCCGGTGTGGGAGTCATACTGAAATAGTTATAAAAACCAATAAAATGATCAAGCCGGACTGCATCGAATCGTTGCAAAGCGTTTCCGATACGAAAAGTCCACCATGCGTAATTTTCATTTTTATGTACTTCCCAGTCGTAAAGCGGTGCGTTCCAACGTTGCCCGTCGGGATTGAAGCTATCGGCGGGAACTCCGGCAACACGGCTCATAAATCCCTGCTCATCAAGTTGGAAAAGATGCGGATCCGCCCAGGTGTCAACGCTGTTTTTTGAGACGTAAATTGGAATATCACCGATTAAACTGATTCCGCTATTCCGGCAATAATGATGAAATTCATTCCATTGGACAGAGAATAAGAGTTGCAAAAAGGTATGAAACAGGACGGATTCTTCGAGTTCGGGATAGATTTTGTGTAAAGCGTCCTGATCGGCGCGGCGTAATGCTTCATCTTGCCAACTTGTCCAGTCGAAGGTTCCGAATTTCTGACTTAATGCACAGAACAGGGTGTGAGGACCGATCCAGGGATTATCATCGACAAATTGATTAAAAATGGTGTGATATTTTGTGCTGATTGAAGCGTGGCGGAATCGGTCAAACGCTTTTTTCAGTTGTTTTATTCGGATTTCACGTGCAGCGTGAAAAGCGGTTCTATTTTTGGGGGCGTGCGGAATTGCAACGGTTTCTTCCGGTTCAAGAAGTCCGGCCTGCACCAAATCCTCTAAATCAATATAGATTGGATCGCCGGCAAAGGTTGAAACACTTGCATACGGCGAGAAGCAATCATTGATTGGATTAACCGGCAAAAGTTGCCAAACTTTCTGACCGGAACGACTTAAAAAATCGGCGAATTGTCGGCAACTGTTACCGAGATCGCCGCAAAAGGGAGTTCCGGGAAGCGAGGAAAGTGGCATCAGAACGCCGCTGATACGTTGCTTTAAATCCATTGATCCATACCTGGTAAATTTGAAATTTCAGATTTTTTTTCATTTTCACCAAAAACGGCTAATTGTCAAGACGGAACAACCAGAACAAAAGGGTTTAGCAGATACGGTGATAACGGAAGTTCCTTTTTAGCGGGACAAGACTTTATTATTATTGGGCATCTCTACTAGACCTTTTCTCTAATTCTCTAACCTAACAATACAAAATAGACGCAATTTAGGCAATCACCCAATAAAGCGTTTTCGGTAAGTATTCGATCGTTTTAGCAATTGCTCACCCAAGTACGCCCGTACCGACAACAGAATAGATTCTACGCCATCCTCCTTTTTACCGTTTTTGCTATATTTTCGATGTTCGAGTAGGGTTCAAGAAAATGTCTATTTTAAACACGAAAAGCACGAAATACACGAAATACACAAAAGGGCATCTCTAATAATTCAATTTTTTATTTTCAATCCATTAATTAATTAATTAATTAATAGTTAACGACGGGGGGTACTCTGTGTTTGGGGGCTAAGTCGAACAACGCGGGGCAAGCCCACGCCGTTAACTTTCGGTAAATTCTGAATGATGAGAAATTCCCCACTCATAGTTACCTGCCCCAATCTACTTGATTTACCAACCAGCCAGTGAACGCCGTGCAAATTTTCGGAAAAAAAACACTATCCCCGCTTGTCTTTTTTGGTCGATAGGTTAGGATAGTGAACGCTCTCATGGTATTCGTGATTCGGATTTACAATCCGGGGGGTCGATACATAGCCCGATGGGTGCCTGATTCGGTAACGAAGGTTGACAGCGTGTAAAGTCTTACTATTTTAATAGCAAGAATCACACAAGTTGATTTCCAGGTTCCCCCTTGAATTTCGGGCCTCCAAATTCTGTTAACGAATACCAGGGAGCATTTTTTTTATAACCTTCTGTTTTGGTGTTTTTTCTACCAAC
>JAIROD010000161.1 GCA_031257725.1 Planctomycetaceae bacterium
AGAAACACAAATTGCCCAATCGAACCTGATTCACTGTTGCCTATCGGCAACGCAACCTTTCGGCGAAAGGTTGCCTACCATCGAATGACCAATCTACTGAATAATTACAAAAATTAAAACAAAATAGACAGTTATCCCCCAAACACTCCCATAGAAACTAATGGTACCAATAATCAATATCTTTTGGGCTAATAATCTTTTTTGAGATTCCCCTCTATTTTTTTACTTTTTCAATTCATTAATTTTTTGCACCAAATTTTCGATAGTTGGATTTAACAGGATTACTTTCCCATCTTCACCGATGAGCAATATTGACGGGATAGACTTTATGTTGTAATCACGAAGTATTGGCGAATCCTCCCAACGTCCGGCAAGACCGTGTAACCATTTCATTTCTTTTTGTGCAATAAATTTTCCGACCATTTCCGCCGAATTTGAATTGTCGAAACTAATTCCAATCATTACAAATCGCGGATCACCGTGAATTGTTTCGTAAAATTTCCGAAGTTCCGGTAACGTTGCAATACATGGAACACACCATGTCGCCCAAAAATCCAGAATGACAAATTTTCCTTTGTAATCCGAAAGTTTAATCTTTGTTTCAGATTTTTGCGTACTTGATTTTTCGGCGTTTTCGGCAATTGGGAAAACTTGCGGAATTTCAAAATCCGGCGCAATTTGACCGACCTGTAAAAGCGGTTTCGGTTGTTTGATTTTTTCCAGCGTCAATATTCCAAGATCAAACGGTTCATCGGAAACGCCGTTTGGAATGTTTTTAATTTTGAAACGATGTGTCGCATGAGCAATTGTTACACGTTCCGGCGGCGGAGATAAATTTACACTTAATTGCCAATCACCTTCTGTAATATGCTCCAATCGGAATGTTCCGTCTTCGAGAACAAATCCGAGTTGTCTTGATGTGTTATTTTTCGTTCTTTGTTTCGACCCTGTTGACGCTGAAAACCAACTCGTTATTTCTGAAAAAAAAGTCTGCGGTAATGGTTCACAATTGACGTAACAAAACTCGAAATTCACGTTTTCCATCGATTTTTCAGTAACAACTTTTCCGATAACGGGACGACCGCCGCCGCCGACTTGAACCGTTACCGTTTCACCGGAAAGAACATTGACATGGTTTTCATCCACAGATAGTTCCATCCGAGCGTTGGTATCCCAAGAGTTGGTAACGCTTCGTGAAATTTCACCGGAGCCGGGCGGAATTTGTTCCAAAAAGAAATTACCGTTTTCATCGCTTTTTGCAGAAATTTCCCAGTACGGTATAAGATTGGAAGAAGGGGATATTTTATCTGAATTCATATAGCGGTATTTTACAATAATCTTATCGGCGGGCTTTGTTCCGATTTTAACCGTTCCCTCGATGCGTCCCCATTTTTCTAGGGTGATTGGTTTTTGGTTAAAAATGTTTTCCATTTCCTGTTGCGTAATTTGCTTGAATCCCGACGTATCAATAATGTACAAAGCGTAATCATCCATTTTAACGTTCATCGCTGCCGCATATTCATCACGTTCTTTATTAAAATCAATCCATGCAAATTGAAATTTTCCATTGTTGTCGGTTTTAACAACAAACGGTTTGTTGCCTCTGATTCTGCCATCGGTTGCAATAAATCGGTGTTTTGGCGTTATCATAACAACCTCTGCGTTTGCCGCCGGTTTTCCGTGCGGCGTGAGAACTGTTCCTTTCAGTGTGTTTGCGAGTTTTTCCGCCGACATTTTTTTCATTACAAAATCTATCGTAATCGCGTCTTCATTCGGTTCAATGTTACGAGAAATCGCCGGTTCATATCCGTCCGCTTCAATTTTCACACTGAAATGATGACGCGGAAAATTTTCATGAACCGCATATTCTCCATCCTTACCGCTGTTCATTCTGAAATCCCAATATAATTCCGTACTATTTTCATGTCCAAGTCCAAGATAAACCTTGAACGCCGGAATCGGTTGACCAGTTTCCGCGTCGGTGATTTTGCCGGAAATTTGTAACGAAGGCGATGCAGTGAAAACGTATTCTTCGTTCTGCGCGGTCATTGATTTGTTACGAATACTCATCGAATTATCGTTAAACATATCAAAAATAACTTCTTCATTTTCAGGAGCTTCGTTCCATGTCCAGCATCCGTCTGCACCGGTGTGTGGACGGTTTGGTTTTCCTGTCAGTAAAATTTCATTGACAAGCCGATGTTTTCCCCAGCGTTCAAGCGCAATCAAAAATCCTGAAACAGGTTTTCCTTCTTTATCGACAATTTTAATTTTGATTGGTTTTCCAGCCGGTTTCATTACAACATCAATTGTCGGCACATTATTTTTGCTAATCGTAAATTCTTTAATCGTACTCATTTTTCCCGCCGACCAAACGCCGATATAAGCGTCATTGCTTGGGGGCAAATTGGAAATGACGTACTCGCCGTTTTCGTTTGTTTTTGCAACAAAATCATTCCGTGTTGTCTGGTAATTGGCGAAAATTGTTGCGTTTTTGATTGGTTTTCCATCTGTATCAGTAACACGTCCTTTCAAGGTATGACCGCGATCTAATGTTGCCGTATGCTTGAATGTTCCGTTTGTGTCCGGCAAAAATTCAGATAATCGTATCGTTTGTTCAAACGGCATGTAATCTTTAATGTCAACAAAAAAATGTACATCCCTGTTAAGCATTTTTTTCGGTATCAAATTGCAAGTCCAAACGCCGTTTTCGTCGGTTTTAACCCAAACGCGGTAACTGCAAATTTGCGGAGTTCGTGAACGATTTTCCCAATGGATACAAAATTCGATATCGGCATTGGCGGACGGTTTCCCTGTTTCGTCAACAATAATTCCGCCGACTTGAACTGCTTTTTCGAGTTTGATTGTGTATGTTTCGGGAATCGGATCGGTTTGGGGATTTTCCCAAGTTGCGTTGTACGGTGCGTAACCCGAATGATCAACTTCAATTTGAAACATTTTTTGAACGGTTTTTGGTTTGAAACGGACAACAAATTGTCCACGATCATCGGTTTCGACATAATGTTGGTATTCCGATTTGTGATGTGGTTTCGGATCACCGAAATAAGAGAATCTTGCTTTTGGGATTGGGTTACCGGATTCGTCGAGAATAACAACCGTCAACGTTTTTCCGTCAGGAATTTCCGGTACGGAGGAATCGCGTGATTGGGTTGAATTGAGCGGACGCTGATGCCCGACCCAACATTCGGCAAACAAAAAAGTTTCCAACCCTAACAACACAACCAGACACAACAACGAAAAGCAACAAAATATAAAACGGTGTAACATGTTTTTTCTCCTGAAAAAAAAGATTCTTCCGCAAGATAACGGAAACAGTTTTGACAACAATAATTATTTGTAACAATCCTTTAGGAATTGTGCATAAATTAAATAATAGCCGTTTGTTTAAAAGAATGCAAGACCGACGTAATCAAAAAGGTGAAAATCACA
>JAIROD010000175.1 GCA_031257725.1 Planctomycetaceae bacterium
ATTTTAAAAGTGTCGTCCCTGCGGGACTTAAGGTGTGGCGAGTTGTTGCCGTAAGCTAAAGCATACGGTTAATAAAGTGTCATCCCTGCGGGATTAGACAAGAGAATCATTCAAACCCAATGCAATTGGTACAGGAATGATGAGAAAACGGATTGATGATAAAATAGACAGTTACAATCCGTTAATTCAGTTGTATCCTGCAACGAATTTGCTTTCGTTTTAATGTATCAAAAATTTTCTCGTCAATGCCGATTTCTACGTTTCCTATACTTTCTTGTCTTCCGTTAAAGAAAACAACATTGCACAAAAATTGTCCGCTTTTGGGTTCGGTCAATACTTCGGCGAGCATTGCCCAGTTACGATTTAGATTGGAATCTATACTGTCAACGGGTAGAAATTGGTTGTTTTATTTGAAATCTCTCCAAAGGTAGTGTATCAACAGGTAGGCAACCTTTCGCCGAAAGGTTGCCTACCTATTGAATCAAACAAAAACAACCAATATCATGCCGTTTGCGGTTACCGTTCTTATTTAATCTTCAATCAATTCCGGTTGTTTCGCCAAAAGGTACGGATCATCTTGTTGAAGCCACCATGATGAATAAGGAAGTGTTACATGATCGCGTAAATCTTCATGAAATTTTCGGTGTGCCAACACTTCGAGAATAACCTCGCCAAGATTGACCATTCCTTGATAACCGATGGCAATATGTTCATCACCAAGCGGCGCAGCAGGAATTCCAAGCCGTGACGCAAGCGGTGAAAGTCCGTTGTGGCGAATCAAAATGAAATCGGGATTGATTCGTTTGAGCAAGGCGTAAAACTGATATTGTTGACGATTGCTGACATGAAACGATGGAACATCACCGTAATTCTCCACCAAATGTTTGAGCGAATCCTGACGCGGATCTCCGCTGTCATAAACCGGATCATGATGAAAAACCAAAGAACCGTTCACCGCAATTCCAAGTTCACGCATCACCGAAATCAAACCATGCGAATAAGCGGAACCGGTTGCAACATAACCTTTGATCCCTTTCAGTTTTTTCCGAAGTTTTGCCAAAAGCGGACGAACACGGTTACGTTCTTTCTTGATGTACGCTTCGACTTTCTCTTCACGATGTGTTACGCGACCGATTTCACGTAACCATGCGTCTGTGCCGGCAAAACCATACGGTTGCGGCGCTTTAATTTCCGGAACGCCAAATTCCTGTTCCAACGCGGCAGCCATGTACGTCGAAAGAGTATAACAAAATCCAACGGTTGCCGCCGCTTCCGACAACTGCGCCAGTTGCTCCACTGTTGCCAAGTCCACAACATAATTAACCCGTAACCCCAACTCCGCAAACATCGGCGTAAAAACATCCGATCCCCAAAGATTGATTACATTAATGAGATCGTCTTGTTTCTTCGCGGGATTTTTGCGGACAATTTGCCGTAAAATTCCATGTTGTGTTGCGTCAAATCCTGTACTCCAATGTTTTGAACGAAATCCTTCACAATAAAGCGGAATGACGGGAATACCGAGTTTTTCCTGTTCTTCAGCGGCTGCGCTTTCGATGTCGTCGGCAATAATTGCGGTTGCGCACGAGGTTGAAACAAAAATCGCCTCCGGTTTGTAACGTTCATAAACATCTTGAATGGTCTGATGCAGTTTGAGAATTGCGCCGAAAATCATATCGGATTCATTGAGATTGGTCGAAGTGATGAGAAGGTTTTCCACCGGCAAACCGCGTATGGCAAGACCGTTACGGTAAATGGAATTATACATCGGTTGTCCGGCGGCGCATCCTACCGGTGAATGTTGTACGAGAACGGCATTGCGTACATTGCCCGCCTGACACTCAACCATTTGCTCACTGCATACCGATCCTTGCGTGAACGCCCCACGCATTTCACAAAGGGAACATTCACGCCGTCCGCCCGATCCACAGCGTGCCTTATTCGAAAGTTCGGAAAGCTCCGACGCTTTACCAGTCCAGCCAATAATCGTTCCCAAACGTTGCTCACGCGTCTCACAATCAGCAACTCGTAAATTAATCGGCTGTCGTAAATTTTCTAATGTCGTTGACATAATTGGGGCTTAAATTAAATTGGTCTTAAATTAATCTGATTATTTCCTATTTTTAGGGATCATTTGATTACGATGAGTATTGGTATTTCTGTCCCGTTAGGGACAACATATTGGCAGCAAACGAGGTCAATTAAAAATGTTCGTCCCTAACGGGACGAAAATTGGCATTATTCTCCAATCACCTGATGCCCCCAAAATTCTGAAATAATCGTAATATTTCAGTGGAATTTTTCGGAGATTGAAGTTTATTTTTTACCACCCCTGCCCCTCCGAAGGAGGGGAATAATTCCCCTCCTTCGGTGGGGCTAGGGGTGGTCATTCGGAGTAAACGACTGAATAGTTAAAAAAAAATATTTCACTGATATATTACGATTTTCTTAATCATCATCTTCATTCAATCATTAAAATTATCGTTCAGACGCGGATTACACGCCCCCCACGTCCATCATTCCGCTTGACGATACTCTCAACAATCCATGTTCCACTCTCCATTAATCTACTGCCCTTTCAGGGCGTTGATGGTGTTGACCATTACCCGCCGCGTTGCGGCGGGCTGGCTTGTGTTGCCCTTTCATGGCGAAAGAACAACCGTCCTCATTGACCTGACCATCGCCCACAAACGGAAAACGCTCCCAGTCGGCTATCGCCGACGCAACCGCTCGGCGAAAGGTTGCCTACCTCTTTTAGGTTTGACGTAAGTCTTTGTGATATAAGAACTTACGGAAACACATAAGTGACTGTTCATGCCCCCGTTCACTGCAAAAAACGTCGTTGTTCACCAGGAACAGGAATTGATGTAAACTATTGATTATAATAGGGTTATGAAATATTTCAATGAAAAATCGTATCGAGAATCTTATTTTGATGTGTTTATGAATTTTGTTACGTCGTTAGTATTTTAGGTTTGGCAACAGATAATTTTGAGGTACAACTGGTCATGCTTGAACCGGACATAATTATCATTTCTCGGTTAAAACGAGAATTATCATAGTAAGAAATGTTGGTACTTTCAAGAGACTCCGGTGATTTAGATTGATAATTTTGAATCATTCCATCCGCTGTCTGTGGGAAAAACTTGAGAAATAAGGATCATTTTTAGCGAAAAAGATTTTTTACCTAAAATCATCTTTTTATTTATTTTGTCTAAACTTTTTTCGATAATAAAATATGAGGGCTCTATTGTAGAAAAGGAAAAAATTATCTACAATAGTTGTATGATCTTTGACAATTAGATAATGAACATGCTTTATAGCGTTTAAGAGGGATTTTTCGCCCCGTTAAAATCGTTATAATGTGAAAAAAGTAGAGTTAACCGAACATAATAGACATTATCGGACGTAACAGAATCGCCCAAATCACAGTTAAAGACAATACAGAACAGGAGTTATATTTCACATTCGACGGTCACGGAAGCACCAGAGTCTTAACTGATCTTGCCGGTGCCATCGTCGAACTCTACGCTTTCGATGCTTACGGTAACGCAATCGACTTCGACCCATCTGTTGCGTTAACAAAATTTCTGTATAGTGGTGAACAATTCGATTCAAAAATTGGTCAACAGTATTTACGGCAACGATATTACGATCCAGCTACTGGTAGATTCAATCGGTTTGATCCATTCTTTGGAAACTTGAATAATCCACAAACTATTCATAAATATGTATTTGTAGTAAATAACCCAATAAACCTAGTAGATCCATTTGGATTAAAACCTGAAGATCCAACTGAAATAGGAAAAATGGCTCATAGAACAATAAGTAAATTGTATGAAAAAGAACACAAAAAACATATCGTAACATATGGAAAAGGAATACCAGGTTTAGGTAATTATATATTACCAGATATCATGGACTATACAATATCTATCATTGGGGAAATCAAACCAGCAAAGGATCCTTGGTGGGTAGATGGACCATACCAGGCTCGTAGTGCAATTAAACTCGCCAATGGTATTGAATATTCTTATAAAGATAAACCTCTACGGCAAATCGCCCCTGTTCCTAATGATAAGGGAGAAATTAAACCATGGACAGAAATGACATGGGATCCTGGTGTTACTGTATTGTATCCGGATCTAACCGACCCCAGAAATTTACCTTACAAGGATTATGTTGTTATTACTATTCTAACAAAAGAAAGTACACTTTTTTATACAACTGAAAAAAGAGAGGATGATGTTGATCCCCCGAAGATTGACATTCCATTACTAATACAAAAATATACAAATTATAGACAAGATATTATATATAATCAACGAGAGTTATATGATTATGAAACGTGGAAAGAACAATTACGAAAAACATTACCTGATGTTGGTGTTGCGGCTGCTGTAACGGTCGCTGCAGTCAGTATGCTTTATCTGGATAGTATTATTGTAATTAATTGCGGCATGCCATCATTGGCTTTTGCTTAATATTCTGGTGATGTACTTTATTATCATGGTCAGATAGGATATAAACTGTTACTTTTTATGGTGTAGGAATGGAAAACTCTTTCTATATCCGGAACAAAAAAAATTAAATTTATGACATTTTGAAATTCTAACATTCTCAAACTGTAAATAACAGATACACAAAAATCAAAAAATAGTTTTTTTCCCTGATAATGGGGATGTGTTACCCTATTTTGAGTGGTCAAAAATTGCAAAAAAATTCACTGCTTTAAATTGACATAAACCATTATTAAATAAGAACTTTACGAATTTGATAATTTATTTTATTTACACTTTGAATAACATTTTAAATATTCATGGGAGCCTTTTTTGATTCTGCTCATATAAGATATACAAATATTGATCAGATAATACAATTGTTAAATGATAATCCGTTATTAATCGGAAGTTATTATATTGTACATCCCAACAATGGTTGGATTTCGTTGTATCTAGAAGTTTGTGATCAAGAGATTTATGAAACGCTTTCTTTTCAATTACAGACGTTAATTTTTGCAATAAAAATATATGAAGACTCTATTTTTTATTATTTTTGCTACGACAATGGTAGATTTATTGATGGTTACGAATCACAGGTAGATTTAGTTGCTACCGTGTCTGATGACAAGAAAAAATTTATGGTTGGAGATACTTCAAAATGGATAGATAAACTTCCATGTGTCGTAAACAAAAATATGGTTGACAATATTTTGTATTCATTGTCAAATTCAGGTTTGATGCTTGGTAATTATCCAGACGAATTCTGCGATTTGATTCATTTACCCAATGCTTTACTTAGTTATGATCATATTTATGAAAATGACAAAGAATTATTATTATCGGTGAATAATTTGGATAGTTTCATTCATTGTTATCACCCAGTACATTTCAAAAAATGTACTTGTCCTATTTGTATCAAAAAAACATATAATAGTAACATAATTTTCTGATTATTTCATTTTTTTGAGGGATGTTGGTGTTTTTGTATGATAAACATGGCAATGAGTCGTTTTTTCAATCAACTTACCGTTATTTTAGTAGTATAATTTTTTGTAACGGATGTTCCTTTTTTGGGGATACCAAATTTTCATCAGATGCAGTGCTTGTCCAGAACTGTTCTAGGAGCATCAGGTATCCCCGCGAAGTGGCAATATTGACATTTTTATTTATTGTCTAGGTTCTAGGCGCACGATGAACCTGTTCGCTTTTGACCACGTTGAGATCATCACAATTTGGGTCTGTACCATTATCGATAAGTGTACGAAAGATGAACGGTTTCGGGACGGTCAACAATGGGTTCATTCAAAACTGTTACTTAAAACAGACAATATCGTGACTGTCAAATTGGCATCATCAGAAATCAATACAAAACCTCGAATCGAAACAAGATCAAAAGTCAAACATTCAACTCCTTGCGCTAAACCAAGAATGTGTATTGCCGGTAAATATGGAACGAAAATAAAACTCCATCTCGAATTTCTTGAAGGAAGACTTCATCTACCAATCATCAAAGTCGAACGAATTTAATTTATCTTACCAAATTATTAATGACCATGAGGTGGTCGAGAAATTCGGGCGCGCACCGTCTTTCAATAAGGTATAAACGTATTGTTTATTTTTTGAACAATCGGCATTGATTTTTGACAATAGTTTTGTTAAAATTTTTTTGTT
>JAIROD010000178.1 GCA_031257725.1 Planctomycetaceae bacterium
ATTTAAATTTTTATTAGTTCTGCAAGGACATTTCCAATGTAGCCGTGTGTGCGGTGTACTCACCGTACACACGGAAAAATAACAGGATGATCATTTTTACCATTTTGTTCCGTTGGTATGGCGTTATTCTGATAAAAACATGGATTCCCTATCGGGACAACGCAAAACCAACGGCTAGGTTGGAAACATCCCGCCGGGATGTAAAAAACTGCTCTGAAATATGACATTAATTAATAGTTAACGACGGGGTTTACCCCGTGTTTTAGGGTTAATCTGAACAACGCGGGGCAAGCCCACGCCGTTAACTTGCGGTAAATTCTGAATGATGAGAGATTCCCTCTAAAGGATACTTTGGAACTGCCAACGCCGCGTTTGGAACAGCCAACACCGCGTTTGGAACCGCCAACGCCGCGTTTGGAATCGCCAACGCCGCGTAATGATCAATCTACTGAATAATTACCATTTTTTTTTAACAGATTATGAAAAATTGACCAAACTGTGGTGATTGGTTTTATTCTTTTTTAAAAGTGGTAGAATGAGAGTCCCAACCCAATTTTCGACTTTCAACCAATTAACTCTCATGAGTACCACCAATCCTACCCAATCCGGTTCTCATAGTTTTCCGCAAGTCATTTTCGTCAATAAAGCAGTTTGTCGGGATTGTTATCGTTGCGTTCGAGTTTGTCCGGTGAAGGCAATTCAAATGCATGACGGTCAGGCATCTGTGGTTGCGGAACGTTGTATTTCCTGCGGAACCTGTGTTCGGGAATGTCCGCAGTCGGCGAAAACGTTTCGGAAAGAACTCGAAACCGCCAAGCAGTTACTCGAATCCGGTGAACGTATTGCCTGTAGTTTGGCACCGTCATTTGCCGGCTTTTACCCTGAACGGTTGCGAAAACGGATTCCATCCGTGTTGCGGCTTCTCGGTTTTTTTCATGTTGCCGAAACCGCCATCGGAGCCTTTTTCACTGCAAAGGCTTCCGCACGATATATCGAACAACACGGACATCGTGAACCGGGAATCATCTCCGCTTGTCCCGCTTGCGTTGATTACATTTTACGGTTCCAACCACAGTGGTCACGATATATTATTCCGGTTGTTTCGCCAATGATTGCCCACGCCAAACATATTCGACACCGGTTTGGAAAGGACACCAAAGTGGTGTTTATTGGACCTTGTGTTGCTAAAAAAGTCGAAGGGCAAAACGCAACTGGCGATGCTCATATCGATGCGGTGCTAACTTTTGACGAATTTAATCAATGGTTGGAACAGGAAAAAATTGATATTTCCGGTTGTGAGGAAAGCGATTTTGATGAACAACCACGTGGTGCGGCACGGTATTTTCCGTTGGAAGGCGGTTGTGTTAAAACGGCAGGTTGGACGGCGAATTTATTTGACGAAAAGGTCGTTGCGGTCAGCGGTTTCAGCGATGTCCGGCAATCTCTCGAAGCCAGCCGTCCCGGTCAAATTATCGAACCGCTTTTTTGTCCTCATGGTTGTACCGGCGGTCCGGCCGGCGGCAGTAAAGAACCGTTTTACGAAACCCGACTGAACATTCTCGACTATGCCGGAAATAATTCAAAGAATTTTGGAGTAACTCCTCAAACTGCTGAAAAAATCGCTCAGGAAGAAATTCTGACTGCTGACGATGAACTCTTTCTTGACACGCTCACTCATTATTACGATCCGCCGGTAATGTCAAAGCGGAAAGAAATTACGGAGACGCAAATTCGTGAAATTTTTGAAAAAACCGGTAAATCGCTTCCTGAACGGCAATATGATTGCGGTTCTTGCGGCTATCCGAGTTGCCGTGATATGGCGATTGCGATTATTGAAGGTTTTGCGGAACCGGAAATGTGTGTTCCGTATTTCCGGCAAGTTGCGGAACAACGGATTGATCGGGTAATTGAAACGAGTCCCAATGGTATTGTTACACTGGATGAACACCTGAATATTGTGAATATGAATCCGGCATTTCGTCAGTTTTTTCAATGTTCCAATGCTGTTTGCGGTCGTCCGATTTCCTATTTGATGGATCCGGAACCCTTTGAACGATTGTTGGCGGAACCGGACAAAAAAGTTGAAATTATCGTGAATCACGAATCATATCATCTTGTTTGTCATGAAGTTTTGTATTCTCTTCCGGTGGAAAAACAATTTGTCGGAATTTTTATGAACATTACAACACTTCAGAAAAACGAAACGCAACTCGATTATCTTCGGCAACAAACAGTCCGGCAAGCCCGTGAATTGTTGGAGCAACAGGTTGCTATGGCGGAAACGATTGCGGCATGTCTTGGCGAAAACGCCGCAAGAGCGGAATCATTGCTAGAAAAACTCATGGATCAGGCAGAACAAAAATAATTGCCAACCAATGCCGTAACTGTCTATTTTAATTTTTTTATTAGTCCTGCAAGGACGACACTTTATTAACCGTATGCTTTAGCTTACGGTAGGGCAAACGCAACACGAAGTCCCGCAGGGACGACACTTTATTGAGCGAGTCTATTCGATTACTGTTTTGAAATTTTTGAAATTTTCACTTAAACATCATTGGATTTACTTATGTTTTCAACACGGGATACGCAGAAAACATCAATTGGCTAAAAAAGGACTAAAAGTTTTAAAAGTGTCGTCCCTGCGGGACTTGATGGTGTCTAGCCGTCTTGTCCGTAAGCTAAAGCATACGGTTAATAAAGTGT
>JAIROD010000248.1 GCA_031257725.1 Planctomycetaceae bacterium
ATTTTAATTTTTATTAGTCCTGCAAGGACGACACTTTATTAACCGTATGCTTTAGCATACGGATAGGGCAAACACAACACAAAGTCCCGCAGGGACGATACTTTTATTGGATAAGTGTATTCGATTACCGTTTGGAAATTTTTAATTGTCTGAACGAAGATTTTTAAAATCACAATA
Source organism: Planctomycetaceae bacterium (assembly GCA_031257725.1). Lineage (GTDB taxonomy): Bacteria > Planctomycetota > Planctomycetia > Pirellulales > Thermoguttaceae > WRKP01. The sequence continues at coordinate 178 of JAIROD010000248.1, forward strand.
ATCACATCAATCACCGTTCGGACAACGTTTTAAAAGTGTCGTCCCTGCGGGACTTTATGTTTTAGACGTTTTATCCGTAAGCTAAAGCATACGGTTAATAAAGTGTCATCCCTGCGGGATTAGACTAGGGAATCATTCAAATCAAATGCAATTGGGACATGAACGGTAAGAAAACTGATTGATTGTAAAATAGACAGTTACAAATAATCCTCTATCGGATGTCTCTAATAATTCAATTTTTTATTTTCAACCCATTAATTGATAGTTACCGACGGGGTTTACCCCGTGTTTTTTAGTTAACGACGGGGTTTTGCCCTGTGTTTTGAAATTAAGTCTAACAACGCGGGGCAAGCCCGCGCCGTTAACTTTCGGTAACATCGTTAACTTTCGGTAACACTGTTAACTTTCGGGAAATTCTGAATGAGGAGAGATTCCCAATTTAGTAAAACGTTTCAGAAAGTTTGCCGTACAAATTTTTCCAGATCATCGTTGGGAGTTAGCGGAACAACACGGTATTTCAGCGTGTATTTCGATTCTTTAAGCCGAAATTCGTCATGCGTCTGCGCCCCCCAACTGTCATCACCGCCCACTCCCATTTGTGCGTAATCAATATTCACAAAAAGAGAGCCGCCCGCCGTCATTTTGTACGGGTGATCGTGTTTTTCCAACTCTTCCTTTGAATATTGCGATACACCAAATGCAATTGTTCCCGGATCAAGTTTGCCTTTCGTCTGACCGCGTAACTTAATATCCGTTTCATTCGGCATAGAACAGAACAGAAAACCGTTACCGTCTTTGTTACGGAAAGCAACCCAACGGACATCGGTTCGATAGCCGTTTTCACCGGGTTCCGTGTAATCGGCAACAAACATTTCCTCAACCGTTGTTTTGTAACGCCCAACCGCCGAACCTTCTTTTCTGTCCCAATAATTTTCATCAGGACCGCGCCCATAATATTCAACCTGATTAAATTCGCCGGGTAACACGAATTGCGTACCAACACGCGGCGGGTCAATCATACCGGACGGTTTGTTGACATCGAAAATCACCGCAACACCGTTGTCTGTTGTTCCATACGTAAACTCTGCATTAACTTCGGCAGGCGTTTTTCGCCAAAGACCATGACGTTTCGCCAGATTATTTCCGCGATCATTATCCGTCGGCGCACGCCAAAAATCAGGTTCCGGCAGTGTACCGAGTATTTTTTGTAATTTTTCCAGACCCGCACGCTGATCCCATGTAACTTTTGTTCGCGGTGCCGGTTTGTAGTTTTCATGCACCGGAAATTGTGTCCACGCAACAACATGTCCCTTTTTTGCCCATGCAGTGTCTTCCTTCAATGTGAAACGGTAATTGTCAAAACATTCCGCACCGGGTATAAACGGCGTAGGCGTGAGTTTTGACGTACCGCCGAAACGAACAGGCTTTGCTGTCAACGGTTCAATTTCTTCCAAACCGATAAGACTTCTCTGAAGAACCACCTTGCCGTCAATAATAAGCTCATGAGTTCCTTCGACATAATCGAGCGGTACAAAAAAGTTTTCGTTATAAATAGTAAATTTTTCACCGTCACGTTTGACCCAGATATTTTGGTATTCTTTTTTAACTTCGTTCAAACCCGGGTGCGGTTTGCGGTCGGGCGAAACCAGACCGTTGCAACAAAAATTCTGATCACTCGGAACTCCGGCGGGTCCGAAATCACCGCCGAATGCATAATATTTACCGGCCGGATTTTTCGTTGCTTCACGAACCGCTTTTGAAAAATCAATATCGACAACCGGTTGATTGTCGAGCAGAATTTTTGCCGAAGTAATATAGGCTTGAACAATTCGGTTTTTGTGATAAGCGTTTCGTCCGATTTCAACCGGTTCTTTGGCGTTACCGATTTCACCGGTGTACGGTTTTCGACCCAAAATCCGACCGTCAACCGCAAGCGTCAATTCCTTGCCGTCATAAGTTCCGGTAATCGTATGCCAGTTATTGTACCAATTTTTGGGAACATTTACCGTAACGTCCGTCCAGCCGTGATGATGAACGTAAAACTGAATCGAATTTTGATCGGCTTGTTTCAAACCGAATTGGGTATCGCCCTTGCCGATGAAGGGACCGGATGCACCGCCAAGAGGAAAGACAACGGCTTCAAGTTTCAGTTTTTTCTTGCCAACCTGAATTGTTGACGGTTCGGCAACTGTTGCGTAACCTTGTAAAAACTTTTTACCGTCTTTTTCGATTATCGTACCGGAAACGGATGTTTTTAACGATTCGGGAAGAATCCAGCGTCCGGGTATATCGGTTAAAAGTCCCTGATCAACCCAATCCCAAATAAAACCGCCTTGCAGGTTCGGATATTTTCGTATCGCATCCCAGTATTTGAAGAAATCGCCGTTGGAATTGCCCATCGCATGAGAATATTCGCACTGAATTAACGGTTTCTTGGGATTTTTTTCGGCATATTTAATCATGTCCCAAACTTTCATATACATTGGGCAACAAAAATCAGAGTTTCGATCCCAACTGGCACGTTCATAATGAACCGGTCGCGTCGGATCATGTTCTTTGAGCCAATCATAAGTTGCTTCGAAATTCGCACCGTTGCCCGCCTCATTGCCCAGCGACCAGATAATCACCGACGGATGATTTTTGTCACGCTCATACATACGAATTGTTCGGTTAAGATGCGCTTCCTTAAACGCCGGATGTTTCGCTAAAGTCTTTTCATCGTAACCCATTCCGTGCGATTCAATATTTGCTTCATCAATAACGTAAATTCCGTATTGATCGCAAAGTGAATACCAACGCGGATCATTCGGATAATGCGATGTTCGAACCGCATTGATGTTATGTTGTTTCATTAATTTAATATCGTTGATCATGGATTCGACCGAAATCGTATGACCGTTAATCGGGTCATGCTCATGACGATTAACGCCTTTGAGCAAAATCGGTTTGCTGTTGACGAGTAGTTGGGCGTTTTTGATTTCGACTTTTCTGAAACCAAATAGAAGAGGAATTTTTTGTTTACCACAACTCAGCACCGCAGTATAAAGATTCGGCGTTTCGGCTGTCCATTTGTGAACATCAATAAAACGAATTTCAAATATATCCTGAGAAGTGTTCTCAACAATATCTAAATTAGAAAAGTCATTAGAATCGTCCTTAAAATAGTCGTTAAAATAGCTCTTAATAGAAGGAAGTTGATCACTTTGGAGTGTCTTATTATTATTACCTGCTGTTTTAAAACCGATGTATGTTCCGTCAGTTTTTGAAACCTGAATTTTCAAAATACCGTCTTTATCATTGTCATCCAAAGTTGCCGTAACTTTTACATCGCTGATATGTTCTTTCGGCAAGGCGTACAGGAATACGTCGCGGAAAATACCGGACAACCGCCAGAAATCCTGACATTCAAGCCATGAACCGTCCGACCACCGAAAGACTTCAACCGCAATTTTATTCTTTCCCGGCTTCACATATTTCGTAATATCAAATTCAACCGCCGTGCGTGAATCTTTTCCCATGCCGACTTTTTCACCGTTGACCCAAACGTAAAACATGGATTCCACACCGGCAAAATGCAAAATGATATTCTGACCGGCATAATGTTGCGGAATTTCAAAATCACGCCGATACATTCCAACGGGATTGTATTTAATCTGTAATTGCGGCGGGTTCCAGGGTTTTTCCCAAGGATAAGGAATATTGACATAAATCGGATAATCGTCCACAACACCGCCGAGATTTTCCGGTGCATCCTCGTTGAGTTGCCCGATAAAACGCGGCAATTGCCAATTCGACGGAACCGGCAAGTTTAGCCATTTTGAATCGTCGTAATCCGGTTTCGCAAAATCAGCGATTCGTTCTGCCGGATGGTGAACGAGTTGGAATTTCCAATCGCCGTTGAGTATGACGCAATCTTTTTCATTACCGTTGTAAAACGGTACGACAACACTGGATCGCGGCGGCAAATTGTTAATTCCGGTCAACTGCGGATTTTCCCAATCGTTCACATGTTGGTCATTAAACACCAGACCAAAAACGTTAAAGGCACAGAAACTTTGAAATGCCAATAGTAAAAATAATCGTTTCATCATTGTTTAATTTGTTGAAAAAGTTAAAGGAAAAAAATGAACAACCCAAAATTCCGAATAATCAGAAAAATTATAATAGAATGTTCAAATAAAAAAAGCCTCCCGTTTAGGGAGCGTTTGGCGTTTGTGGTTGATTCATTTTCGAGGTATGCTATACTGTGGACGGTTGCAATATTGAAAGACAGATAATTTTTGATCTGAATCCTGTAATTATCTCCCCCAAACCGGCAACCTAAAATCTACAAACATTTTTAATTACTTAACCCCCACGCCCATGACCGACCATTTACAAATTGATTTGTCGCAAACGACGCTAAATTCTGTAACCAATCTGGATTTTCTTACCAAAGACCGTCTTCGGGAACTCCAATGGCGGAAATTTGAAGTGATTCTCCGCCATACTTTTGAAAACGGACCTTGGTACCGCGAACAAATGGATCAACGAAAACTAACGCCGTCGGACATTAAAAGTTTCGATGATTTGTCCAAGTTGCCGTTTATCACGAAACAGGTTTTGCGTGATACCTATCCATTTGGTTTATTTGCGGTTCCGATGGACAAAATCGTACGAATGCATGCCTCCAGCGGAACAACCGGTAAACCGATTGTTGTTGCGCACACACGTGAAGACCTTGCTGTTTGGGCGCAAAGTGTTGTCCGGTCTCTTCGCAGTTATGGTGTTGGTCGCGGTGATATTCTTCAAAACGCTTACGGTTACGGTCTTTTCACGGGCGGTCTTGGTTTGCATGACGGCGGTCAAGCTCTTGGTGTTACGGTTGTTCCGATTTCCGGCGGCAACACCGAACGGCAGGTTATGCTCATGCGTGATTTCGGCGCAACCGTCGTTTCCTGCACACCCTCCTATTTTTTGCACATTATTGATAAAGCGCAAAATATGGGAGTTGATTTACGAACTCTTCCGGTTCGTGTCGGCGTGTTTGGCGCGGAACCTTGGTCGGACGAAATGCGGAAACGAATCGAAGCCGACGCAGGAATTAAGGCTTATGATATTTACGGTTTAACGGAAATTTGCGGTCCCGGTGTTGGAGCGGAATGTATTCACCAGAACGGAACGCATCTTTTTGAAGATCATTTTTATCCTGAGATTGTTGATCCGGAAACGTTGGAACCGCTTCCGGACGGTCAGATTGGCGAACTTGTTTTTACCACATTGGATCGTTTTGCGATGCCGATGATTCGTTACCGGACGCGTGATCTGACCGCACTGATTTCCGAACCATGTCCATGTGGCCGGACGATTCGGCGAATGCAACGGATTGCGGCACGAAGCGATGATATGGTCATCATTCGCGGCGTTAATGTGTTTCCAAGCCAAATCGAAGCGGCATTGCTTCAGGTTGAAGGAACCGCTCCGCATTATCAGATTGTTCTGACTCGTGAATTTGGCGGGTTAGACGAAATCGAAGTCAAACTCGAAGTTCAACCGGAAGATTTCAGCGATAAAGTCCGTGAAATTGAGGCGTTCCAAAACCGGGTACGTCATGAAATTCACCGTGTTACGGGCATCCACGCAAAAGTGTCGTTGGTTCAGCCCGGCTCCATTCCGCGAAGTGAAGGTAAAGCAAAACGGGTTATCGATAAACGGATTATCTAATTTTCCAACTTTTCGGTTCTAAAATAATGTAATATATCAGTAGAATTTTTCGGAGATTGAAGTTTATTTTTTACCACCCCTAGCCCCTCCGAAGGAGGGGAATAATTCCCCTCCTTCGGAGGGGCTAGGGGTGGTCATTCGGAGGAA